>NZ_CALFIG010000269.1 GCF_937876455.1 uncultured Flavobacterium sp. | reverse complement strand
AGCACTAATGTAAATACTCCACAAACACAAGCTGTTAATAAAACTATTGACCCTAATTTAATTGCATCAGGTTTAGGACTTGCAGCAAGTGGATTAAGCGCTTTAAATGCAGGAAATACAAGTACTGCGCAATACGGAACTAATCCTTATTTTGAAAAGCAAGCTAAACAACAAGCTACAAATGATGCGTTGAATGATGCTGTTGGGGCAGTGGCTTCTTTGGCGGCTAACGCTGTTGTTCCTGGCGCTGGCGCAGTTGTGCAGCCGACTATGGGTTTTATGAAACAATTAAGCGCTACAATAGACCCTAAAGACGCTTATGGAGTGTCTAAAAAATACAATCCTGCTTCAGTTATGTTGGGAGATCTACTAGGGCATACAGGCAAAGGAAAGACTTACAAAGATTGGCGTAATGCGGGCGATTCTCAATTTGAATCATGGTTTAAATCTTCGTCTATCGCAAGAGGGCTTTATAAAAACTTAGATAACGCAAAGCAATTACAGCAATTAAAAACTGATTACAATAATGGCTTAAAAGAAGATTTTAAGAACGCTCAGAGTGCAGAGATACAAGGCAATATTGACGATGCTATTAATCGTAGAAATGCGGGCATTACAAGTTACGTAGATACTTATAAACCTAAGACGTTTGATGAGAAAACATTGTTAGATACAAATGACGAAAACTTGAATAAAAATCAGGCGGACGTTGACGCTTTAAACAGAGGGTTAAACTTTGACGATAGTATTAAAAAAGGCTTCAACAACACTAAAAGCAATGTAGGTTCATTCTTTAAGAAAAACAATTTCGCAAATAAATACTTCGCTAAAGGCGGAGAGATTAAAGGCAAAGGCACAGGTAAGTCTGATAGTATTTCAGCTAAGGTGCAAGAGGGTGCTTTTGTAGTGCCTGTGGAGAACGCTGCCAAGGCTAAGGCTATTAAAGAAGAATTATTAGAAACACCCGCCGATGAGGCTGCTGAATTAGAACACCCTAATGGTGTAGATGTAAAGCTAAGCAATGGTGAATTTATGTTTAGCAAAGAAGAAGCCGATGAGTTAAAGAATATGGGTATTGACTTGTATAAAGAATTTGCCCCTAATTCTAATGACTTAAAAGATGGCGGCTTAACTGCGGGCAAAGCAAAGATTATGTTACATGAAGGTGTGGCTAATGGTAAAAAGATTACCGACTCTCAACGAAAATATTTTGCTTGGGTGGCAGGTGGTCGTAAGGCTAACGGTGGTATTGTAAACGCTTATAAAGAAGGAGGCGAAGTGAAAGAATATGCAAATGGTGGTGGAATAAAAAGACAAAACTCAACAGGTGTAAAGCAATTTGACGATATGCTTGATGAGATGGCTAAGAAAGACTACAAAACAGTTGAAGAATTAAATAAGGATATTGAAACCCTAAATGAATTGCAAGCAAAAAGCAGGGCAATGGGCAATCCTTATAACAGCGATATACAAAGATTTATTCAACAATTAAATAAGATTAAGCCGCAAGTTGAGAGTGAAGCGAGAAGCGCTAATCTACGTGCTGAGAGAACTGCGGAAATAAACGCAAGAGCTGCTGAATTAAAAAAGGCTGGGGCTTCTGATTTTGCTATTGCTTCATATAAGAACTTAGCAAATAAGAGTAAAAAAGAGGGAGATGACTATTACAGTGAAACCGTTAATCGTGTTCGTGAACAAAAGCGTACGGCGGCGGGTAATGAAACTCGTAATGAATTAAACACTGCTGCTAAATCTTTTTATCGTCAAAGACAAATAGATGCTACTAAGAACTTAGAATTAGCAAAGAGAAACCCACAAGCGTATACCCCTGAACAGATTGCTCAATTTAAAGAAGAAGCTGATAAAGCTAATCTAATGCAGTCAAACATTGATGAGGCTGTAAAGAATGGCGGACTTCAATTAAAAGCTGTTAGAGATGCTTATTATCAAGATAAAGGGGTGACTACTAGCCAAGCGACAACTAATGCAGCGGGTAATGTTAGTGCGGGTAAAAAGGGTGTTAATTATTTTAATCCTGAAAACTTACCTAACCTACAAACTGCTAATGCTAATGCTGTAACTACTCCTGCAACTAGCACACAAAATGCAAGTGGTACACCCGTAAATACAGGGGCTAAGAAAAACACTTACACTAGCAGACCTGTTATTCAATCTAATCCTGCTGATGTACCATTTACACCGACCATTACTGATAACGAACCTCAATTAGAACCTGTTAGTAATACGCCTGCTGTATTGCCTTGGGATGTGGCCGCTAAAGAACAACCAATGACTATTAATGGTCAAGATGTAGCCACTATGACTACGCCTTATGTAGCGCCTACTACGCCCGCTGTAACGGATGACTTTGCGGCTAAAAAGGGAATGAATGTAGATTGGGCAGACTTGGCGGACAAAGCAATTAGTTATGGTATTCCGTTAGCACAAACAGCTATTGGATTTAATAACCTAAGAAAAGCGGGTGATAGACCTGTGGACAAATTAGACCCTACATTCCTTGCTGCATTAAATAAAACTCAGGATATTCAAAGTAAAGCTGATTTGGCAGCACGTTATGGACTATCGCAAGACCAACTAGCTTATTTGAATATGCAGAATGTAAATGCTACAAATGCTGCTAGAGGCGCTGCGAGAAACTTAGCTGGTGGTAATGCTGCTGCTGCTTTTAATTTAGAGAGAGCGGCAAGTAATGATGCTTATGGACGTGCTTTACAAAGTAGAGTGTTAGATACTGATTTAAAATTACAGAAGCAACAAATAGCTGCTGACAGACAAAATGCAGTGAATAACATGGCTTGGCAGAAACAACAACAAAACAGATTATTGTTTGGTGATGCTTTAAATGCTTGGCAACAAAAGACAGCTAACGCTGCGGCACTTGCAAACACAGGTATGACGAATTTCTTGGATACTTACAATGCCGATAAGCGCATGAAGAACTATAATGAATTAATGAAACAAGCTAACCAATACGGCGGATAATTATGGCAGACTACGGGCAAAGTGCCGCATTTAATTTTCGTACCAACCAAGGACAGAACACGGCAAATCAAATTGCCGATATGCAATATGCTGACCAATTAAAAAGGCAGAATGAAGCTATGGCTGCTGCCAAAGCAAAAATGTTTGCCGATGACTTAGAATTTCAGCAAGGTTCTAATCCTTATTATTCTGCTGTGATACAAAAGCAGAATCAAGATATGCTTGCTAAGTTAGGTGAGTTTGAAAGAAACAATAAGGACTTGTATTACAATCCTGAGAAAATGGCTCAATTAAAAGCCATGAAACACGCTTATAAAAGCACTCCTGCTGTGTTAGGTAGCGCTGCTTATATGGACGCTGTAAGACAGTATAGTGAGTTTGCAAAGTTGGCGCAAAAGAATCCTAATGCGTATAATCTAGACCAATTAGAAGCGTTTAAGCAGAAGTTGACTGAGTATAACAATATGAGTCCTGACCAGCCGTTGCCTCCGCCATTGATGTTTAATGCGCCCGATGAGTTGCCCGACTTTGACAAGTTACATAAGGAATATGGAAACTCTGCTGACCCTGATGTGTTTGAAAAGGTTAATAACGGAAGGGTTGGCGCTTACAAAGGATATGTTAGCGACAAAAGACTAACTGACTTGGCGACAAATTTATATAACGAACACAAGGCTGCTTACGATTACAAGTTTAAAAATTCACCTGATAAAATTGCGGCAATAAAATCTACATTATTGCCTTTAACTAAAACAATTTACAATAACGGAGAGAAAAACACTCTTGCAGAGCAAATGTATTTAGCTAAGTTCAAAAATGATTTAGAAAAAGCAAATGCAACTGGCAAGAGCGCTTATGAACTTTCTTTCTTAAATACCGATAAGAATGATTACGGTGATGAAATATTAGCGGGTACATTTACTAGGAAAGTACCAAATTATTATGTTGACGCTAATGGCAATCAAGTGTTGAATAAAGACTCAGAGTTCTTTTTTGACGGTGACGCTCACGAAGAAGGATATGGACAAAAGGGTGCTAAGAGAAATGGTGTTAAGGTAATGCCTGGCAGATTTTACAAACCTTTAGATTGGGGTGTTCAAACAGGTGTTTTATCTGACCCATTAGGATTTAGCGGTGACTCTGATGGTACTGATTTAGAGGTTAAGCCTGAATTGAGAGATTACTACAAGATAGTTCCTAATCCAAATGGCAAAGGTGATTTAGTGTTAGAGGTAAAGAGTACAGCTAAGGTTAATGGAAACACTGCGTTGTATAAACAAAGATTTGATGCTATTACGTCTAGGATGACAGGCAAACAGAGAGGGGCTACATCTGTTAACCCTGTATTAGAACAAGGCGCTCAGAATAAAGTAATTCAAGGCGGATACGAATACGTTTATAATCCTGAAACTGGACAATACGAATAGTATGGCTAAAAAACCTCCTTTTAATCCAAATAAACCATTTGTACCAGCTACGGATGTGGCGGCAAAGCCTGCGTTTAATCCTAATAAACAGTTTGAGTATGCCACT
This sequence comes from uncultured Flavobacterium sp., assembly GCF_937876455.1. Lineage (GTDB taxonomy): Bacteria > Bacteroidota > Bacteroidia > Flavobacteriales > Flavobacteriaceae > Flavobacterium. Next base: position 133 of record NZ_CALFIG010000269.1, on the reverse strand, counting down.
GATGAAGCTGGTCATATAGATGATTTTAGTGCGCTTCCTGCGGCTAAAACAAATGATAACTTAGAACCTATCCTTGACGAAATATCTCGTACTTCTAAAAACGGTGCGGGCATAACTGATGCTGAAAAAGATA
>NZ_CALFIG010000268.1 GCF_937876455.1 uncultured Flavobacterium sp. | reverse complement strand
CTTTAACTGAAATTTGAAGAATAACGTTTAATCCTCCTTCTAAGTCAAGACCTTTGTTGATTTGGTTATTAGTAACTTCTTTGTAAGTATGACCTAAGTATACTTCTTCTTTACCGATAGAATCTAAATAGCGTAATTCTTTAGCTGTATCACCTTTTGCAAAAGCTTTTGCATCAGAAACAATACTATTCGCTACGAAAGTAAAAGAAAGCTGGTATACACATACCAAAGCAAAGATAATTGTGAAAAATTTAATAAGTCCTCTATTCTGCATTATTCTAAAATTTATTTATTCTATTTTATAAAAACGGACAAATATATAATTTCAAATAGGATAAAACAATTTTATTTTAGATTAAAAACACTTTTTTTCTAAAATTTTAGCTTTTTTCCTAAAATCAAAAAATCATCTTATTTAAATTCAAAAAAAAAATGCGTCAAAAGACGCATTTAGTTGTGTACTATAGGAAAAATTTTAAGAAACATTTTCCACATGAGCTTCCGCTAATGCTTTATAAGTTCCATTAACTAATTTTTCACGAATTGCCTCAAACGCGGCTAATGTCTCTTCAATATCTGCTAAGGTATGTGATGCAGTAGGTATCATACGTAATAAAATAATACCTTTTGGAATTACAGGATAAACAACAATTGACAAGAAAATACCGTAATTTTCTCTTAAATCATTTACCATTACCATCGCTTCTGGAATAGAACCTTCTAAATAAACAGGGGTAATACATGTGTTTGTATCTCCAATATTAAAGCCTCTTTCTTTTAACCCATTTTGCAACGCATTTACGTTTTCCCATAATTTATCTTTGATTTCAGAAGATTGACGCAATAACTCTAAACGTTTTAACGAACCTATTGTCTGAATCATTGGCAATGCTTTTGCAAACATTTGCGAACGTAAATTATATTTTAAATAATCAATTATATCTTTATCGGCTGCCACAAAAGCACCAATATTTGCCATAGATTTTGCAAAAGTTGAAAAATACACATCAATCTCATCTTGCACTCCTTGCTCCTCACCTGCTCCAGCTCCTGTTTTACCTAAAGTTCCAAAACCGTGTGCATCATCAACTAACAAACGGAAATTGTATCGTTTTTTCATTTCAACCACTTCCTTCAACTTTCCTTGTTGACCTCGCATTCCAAAGACACCTTCTGTAATAAACAAAATACCACCTCCCGTTTCTTCAGCTAATTTAGTGGCACGTTGCAAGTTTTTCTCCATACTCTCCACATCATTATGACGATATGTAAAACGTTTTCCCATATGCAAACGAACCCCATCAATAATGCAAGCATGTGCATCAACATCATATACAATTACGTCATTTTTAGTTACTAAAGCGTCAATAATAGACACCATTCCTTGGTAACCAAAATTCAATAAATAAGCCGATTCTTTCATTACAAAAGCAGCTAATTCTTGTTCTAATTGTTCATGATATTTTGTATGCCCACTCATCATACGTGCTCCCATAGGGTAAGCCGCACCATATTGAATGGCTGCCTCTGTATCTGCTTTTCTAACTTCTGGATGGTTAGCTAGGCCTAAATAATCATTCAAACTCCAGTTTAAAATATCTTTTCCTTGAAATTTCATTCTTGGGCCTAATTCGCCTTCTAGTTTTGGAAAAACAAAATACCCTTCTGCTTGTGAAGCCCATTTACCTAACGGACCTTTATTTTGTTGAATTCTTTCAAATAAATCTTTTACCATGTTGCTATGCTTATTTTGTGCCACAAAAGTATAAATAAAATTGTGTTTTTTCTAATTTTTTTTAGTGGTCATTATTTCCATTTATAAATCACTTTTTATCCAATTAATGAAAATAAAAATATACTTTTAAAAAATAAGTTTTTGTGTATCTTTGACAAATATGAAATTTATTAAAATCATAGAATGTCCTCGTGATGCCATGCAAGGCATTAAAACCTTCATTCCTACAGCACAAAAGGTAAAATACCTTCAAGCGTTGTTGCGTGTAGGTTTTGATACTATTGATTTTGGTAGTTTTGTTTCGCCCAAAGCAATACCGCAAATGCAGGATACAGCTGAAGTTTTAGCTCAATTGGATTTAGCACAAACACAAAGTAAATTATTGGCTATTATTGCTAATACGCAAGGAGCTTCTCTGGCTTCACAGCATGCAGCGATACAATATCTTGGTTTTCCTTTTTCTATTTCAGAGAATTTTCAAATGCGAAACACACATAAAACCATTGCCGAAAGTATTGTAACATTGCAAGAAATATTAGAAATAGCAGACAAATCCAACAAAGAAGTTGTGACTTATATTTCTATGGGATTTGGCAACCCTTATGGCGACCCTTGGAATGTAGAAATTGTAGGTGAATGGACAGAAAAATTAGCAACTATGGGGGTAAAAATTTTATCCTTATCAGACACCGTTGGAAGTTCTACACCTGAAGTCATTGAGTATTTATTTTCCAATTTAATACCTAAATATCCTCATATTGAATTTGGGGCGCATTTACACACCACTCCAGACAAATGGTTTGAAAAAATAGATGCCGCTTACAAAGCTGGCTGTAAAAGATTTGACGGAGCTATTCAAGGCTTTGGAGGCTGTCCTATGGCGAAAGACGACCTAACAGGTAATATGCCAACTGAAAAATTATTGTCTTATTTTACTACGCAAAAAGAAAAAACAAACACCAGCCCTATGAGTTTTGAAAGTGCGTATAACGAAGCGAGTAAGTTGTTTGGGGAGTTTCATTAGTTATGTAATTTTATTTTAGATTTATTTGTTCTTACTTAAGTTATATACTAAAACTTCTATTTAAAGAGAAAAGTATTCCCTAAATACTATATTCATTTTACTTTTTTTCTTATATTTGCACGCAATTTAACGACAAATTGCATGAAAGCACACACAACTAAAATCATTGGAGAAGGACTAACTTACGACGACGTTTTATTAGTTCCCAATTATTCTGAAATACTTCCAAGAGAAGTTTCCATTCAATCTAAATTCAGCAAAAACATTACGTTAAATGTACCCATCGTTTCTGCAGCAATGGACACTGTAACAGAAAGCGCTATGGCTATTGCAATGGCACAAGAAGGCGGCATAGGTGTGTTACATAAAAACATGACCATTGAGCAACAAGCTGCTGAAGTTCGAAAAGTAAAACGTGCAGAAAGCGGCATGATTATAGATCCTGTTACTTTGCCTTTAACAGCTAATGTAGGAGATGCAAAAGCAGCCATGAAAGAATATGGCATCGGGGGTATTCCAGTAGTTGATGAAACGGGGATTTTAAAAGGTATTGTTACGAATCGTGATTTACGCTTTGAAAAAAATAATTCACGTAGCATTTTAGAAGTAATGACCTCAGCAAATTTAGTCACTGCTCCTGAAGGAACTACACTTGCAGCAGCTGAAGAAATTTTACAAGAAAATAAAATTGAAAAACTTCCTGTTGTTGATGTACATTTTAAATTAATAGGTTTAATTACCTTTAGAGATATAACAAAATTAACACAGAAACCTAACGCTAATAAAGACAAATATGGTCGTCTTCGTGTGGCAGCCGCTATAGGCGTTACCGCAGATGCCGTACAACGTGCAGAAGCCCTTGTTAATGCTGGCGTTGATGCTGTAATTATAGATACGGCGCATGGGCATACTAAAGGAGTAGTTGACGTGTTGAAACAAATTAAGCAGCATTTTCCTCAAATTGATGTAGTAGTAGGCAATATTGCTACACCTGAGGCGGCCTTATATTTAGTAGAAAATGGAGCCGATGCAGTAAAAGTTGGTATTGGTCCCGGTTCTATATGTACGACACGTGTGGTTGCTGGTGTAGGCTTCCCACAATTTTCTGCTGTATTAGAAGTCGCAGCTGCTCTAAAGGAAACAGGCATTCCTGTTATAGCAGATGGAGGCGTTCGTTATACAGGTGATATTCCTAAAGCAATAGCTGCTGGCGCTTACAGTGTTATGTTGGGTTCTATGCTAGCGGGAACGAAAGAATCACCAGGCGAAACGATTATTTTTGAAGGAAGAAAATTTAAATCTTATAGAGGCATGGGGTCTGTCGAAGCTATGAAAGAAGGTTCTAAAGACCGCTATTTCCAAGATGTTGAGGACGATGTAAAAAAACTAGTACCCGAAGGCATTGTAGGTCGTGTGCCTTATAAAGGAGAATTAAACGAAAGTATGCAACAATTTATTGGCGGTTTACGAGCTGGTATGGGGTATTGTGGCGCAAAAGACATCTCAACATTACAAGAATCAGGTCGTTTTGTTCGCATTACGTCAAGTGGTATAAGTGAAAGTCACCCTCATAATGTTACGATAACTAAAGAAGCGCCGAATTACTCGAGATAAGATTATAGCCCTGCTAGGTCTAAAAAATAAAAAATCCATTCCCAACACATATCGGAATGGATTTTTTTGTTTTATTGTTTAGTATATTCTGAAACAATTTCAGAATGAAAAATTATATTCCCAAATAATTACTTGGTGTGATGTGAAGCAATTCCGCTTTTACTTCCTCTGAAATTTTTAAAGTTTGAATAAACGCATGAATGGATTCTTTATTGATAACCGTATTGGTTCTTGTTAAATCTTTCAAAGCTTCATATGGATTTGGGTAGCCTTCACGGCGCAAAATTGTTTGAATAGCTTCGGCAACAACAGCCCAATTTTTCTCTAAATCTTCAGCAAATTTTTCTTCATTTAATACTAATTTATTCAAGCCTTTTAAGGTAGCCTCAAAAGCAATTAATGTATGCCCCATTGGCACTCCTACATTGCGCAATACCGTACTATCTGTAAGATCACGTTGCAATCTCGAAATAGGTAATTTTGCTGAAAGATGCTCAAATAAAGCATTCGCAAGCCCTAAATTTCCTTCACTATTTTCAAAATCGATAGGGTTTACTTTGTGTGGCATAGCTGACGAACCAATTTCACCTGCTTTTATTTTTTGCTTAAAATAATCCATCGACACATACGTCCAGATATCTCTATCTAAATCAATAAGAATAGTATTGATACGTTTTAAAGTATCAAAAAAGGCAGCAAAATGGTCATAATGTTCAATTTGAGTGGTAGGAAACGAATGGTGTAAACCTAATTTATTTTCCACAAAATCAGTTCCAAATTTTTTCCAATCTGTAGTAGGATAAGCAACCTTGTGCGCATTATAATTACCCGTAGCTCCTCCAAATTTTGCTGCAAAAGGCACCGAGAATAATAATCGTATTTGTTCTTCAATACGCTCTACAAAAACAGCAATTTCTTTCCCTAATCGAGTAGGTGAAGCGGGCTGTCCATGTGTTCTAGCTAACATGGGTACATTTTCCCATTCCAGAGCTAGTTCCTTTAACTTTTGAAGTACAGCCATTAAACTTGGCATATATGCTTTTTCAAAAGCATCTTTTGTAGATAAAGGAATGGCAGTATTATTGATATCTTGTGAAGTTAAACCAAAATGAATAAACTCCTTATACTGTTGTAATCCTAAATGATCAAACTTGGATTTGATAAAATATTCAACAGCTTTCACATCATGATTTGTCGTTTTTTCAGTATCTTTTATCCAAAGAGCATCTTCAGTAGAAAAATTTTCATAAATAGCGCGTAATGACTCATAAATTGAAGCATCTATTTTTTCTAATTGTGGTAAATTTGCTTCGCACAAAGCGATAAAATATTCAACCTCAATTAAAACGCGGTATTTAATGAGTGCTTCTTCAGAGAAATAAGACGCTAAGGAAACCGTTTTACTTCTATATCGACCATCAATAGGTGAAATAGCATTTAATTCTGTAAGTTGCATGTGTGTTGTTTAATTTTTAAGGTGCAAATTTAGTAATTAGTACCAAGTAATACACCCTAAGTGATTAGTTTTTTATTATATTTTATCAATAAAATTTTGTTTTACTAATTCTAATCCTTCACTCGCATTCATCGATATAACATGTACTCTTTTTTTGTCAACCACATCCATTGCAGGATTTGGGTCAATGTAAATAATTGGCACATTTGCTTTTGGATATTCTATTAAACTAGCTGCGGGATATACTTGTAAAGAAGTACCTATTACCAGCATAAAATCGGCTCGCGCGGAAAGCTGGACTGCTTCATCAAATTTTGGCACAGCTTCGCCAAACCAAACAATATCTGGACGTAGTTGTTCGCCTTTTTTATTTACATCACCTATAGTAATATCCTTTTCCCAAAAAATACTTTCGTTAATTGAAAATTCACCCCTTACTTTTGTTAGTTCGCCATGTAAATGAATAATTTTTGTACTTCCTGCCCGTTCATGTAAATTATCAACATTTTGAGTGATAATTTGTACATCAAAATATTGTTCGAGTCCGGCGAGTAAGAAATGGCCTTTATTGGGTGTTACTTCTCGTAATTGTGCTCTTCTTTTATTATAAAAATCAAGGACTAATTCAGGATTTTTTTTCCAACCTAACGGTGAGGCGACTTCCATAATATCATGATTTTCCCATAATCCATTTGAATCTCTAAAGGTACTAATCCCACTTTCAGCACTCATTCCTGCTCCTGTAATGACAACTAATTTCTTCATATATTTGCAAAAATGTAAAGATAAAAAATGTCAAAAGAAAAATTAGATTTATTAGCTTATTTAGAAGAATTCATCACTGAAAATAGAAAGGATAGATTTATACAAATTTTAGAAAACAGAACAAATCATTTAACCATTGCAATGGAAGATGTGTATCAATTACACAATACAAGTGCTGTAATGAGAAGTTGTGAAGTTTTTGGCATTCAGCAATTGCATGTAATTGAAGAGCGTTTCGGAAAAAGAATTGATAAAGAAATTGCACTTGGGGCCGAAAAATGGGTAGACATCAATAGACATGTAAGTGTTCAGGATTGCATTGATGATTTAAAAGCTTCTGGCTATCAAATTATAGCCACTACACCTCATAATGACTCATGTATGTTAGATGAATTTGACATCACAAAAAAATCGGCTTTATTTTTTGGTACAGAAAAATTGGGACTTTCTAAAGAAGTAATGGAACAAGCCGATGGTTTTCTTAAAATTCCTATGGTAGGATTTACAGAAAGTTTAAACATATCTGTTTCGGCAGCAATTGTAATTCAAGATTTGACGAATAGATTACGAAAATCAGGAATTAACTGGAAGCTAACTGAAGAAGAAAAACTAGACAAAAAGATAGATTGGACTAGAAAATCGATAAAAGATATTGAATTTGTAGAAAGCCGATTTTTTGAAGAAAAGTAGCTATACGTGGATTGTATTTAGTATGAATTACAACTTTGAAAATGACTTTTAACTTTTAGTCTTTTTACTGCGTGCTTTTTATTTTTCCCACCACTTTATATTCTTCATACGCTGTTGCCAAAGCATCTAATACTTGCAAATCACTTGCGGAATCAATAAATACTTTAGAATAATTACATTTTTCTAATATTTTTGCAATATCACTTTTACTTAATTGTAGTAACATAGAAATGGCTTCTCTATCGGTTTGTTGGCTTAAAATTTTCTTAAAATTTTCGTCTTTTTTAATTTCCATCAACCGTTTTACATCTTTTTCACTTTTATTAAATAAAGAATATACCAAATCAACAGGATTACTCAATGCATTTATCATGTTTTGGGCGGCTTTAGGTGCTTTAGAACCAGGTTCATATCCTAAATTTAAGCCTGCAATATTAAATCGTCTATTTTCGTTTACAGGAATTAGTTTAGTATCTATTTCTAAATACCCCGTTAACTGATACCCTGTAATAAGTACGGCTTCAATCTCGTTAGTTCGTTCCGCTAAACTTATTTGTTTGCTCAAAGTAGCTATCCATACTGGCGTTGCTTCTATTTTTAAGAAACTGTAAGCAATATGTGAAAAAAACAATACATCATTTGGATGTGTTAAAAGCTCAAAATTTCCATTTTCATCGGATACAGTTGTTAAAGAACTTGTTTTATTAATTACCGTCACGCCAGAAATGGCTTTATGATCTGTAACGGAAACCAACTTTGCCTTAATTTTAACGGCAAGCGAATCAGTTTGCGCAAAAACCTGGTAACTAAAAAGTAGTAAAATAACAACACTAATACGATTCATATATTTCTTAACTAATACTAAACAAATGTATTTATTTTTTTGGAATACAAAATGCTATTAACATAAGATTATAAAAAAATCCCGATTAAATCGGGATTTTTTATCATTAACTTCTTCTTGAACGTTTTGCTTTATCAAACATAGAACGAGAATCACTTGTTGTTGTTCTTCTTTCAGAACGTCCTTCAGTTCTTCTTGCACCATCTCGTGATTCAAACTTTCTTTCGCTTCCACCTTCACGTCTTGGTCTACTATCTGATCTTGGAGCGCCGACTTCACGTCTAAATCCGCCTTCACGATTTCCACCTTCACGTCTGCCAGAAAATCCTCCACCATCACGTTTACGATCTCTACCGCCATGGTCTCTTCTTCCTTGGTTTTTGCCTCCATCATTTTTAGAAATTTCAACGTTAATCTTTCTTCCATTAACTTTGATTTCATTCAAAACAGACATTACTTTGTCAGCTAATTCTGCATCTGTATTAAAGAAAGAAAAACCTTCTTTTACATCCACTTTAAAGATATCATCACGTCCTACATCAAGTGTATCTCTTAAGAAATCTTTTAATGTCATCCAATCATAATCATCTCTTGAACCAATATTGATAAAGTATCTAACTGCACCCGACGTAGGAACTTCTCCTGCTTTACCTGGGATTTGAGTTAAATCTTTTGATTTTTTATAATAGTTTAAGAAACGATTAAATTCTATTGAAACTACTTTTTTAATTAAGTCTTCTTTAGGAATGTCTTGTAACAAATCCATAATAGAAGGCAAATATGTATCAATAGCATGATCTGTTTCTGTATCTTTAATTTTATTAGCTAAGTGTAACAATTGAATTTCGCAGATTTCCATTCCAGAAGGAATCGCTTTTTCTTCGAATTTCGTTTTGATAATTCTCTCGATTGAGTGAATTTTTCTGATTTCACTTTTTGTAATAATTACAAACGAAGTACCTGATTTTCCGGCACGACCTGTACGACCTGAACGGTGTGTATACGTTTCAATTTCGTCTGGTAATTGATAATTGATTACATGTGTAACATTATCCACATCTATACCTCTAGCTGCTACGTCTGTTGCCACTAACATTTGAATTTGTCTTCCACGGAATGATTTCATTACGCCATCACGTTGTGCTTGCGATAAATCTCCGTGTAATGCAGCAGCATTGTATCCGTCTTCAATTAATTTTTCTGCAACCGCTTGTGTATCTCTTTTTGTTCTACAAAAAATTACGGAGAAAATATCTGGATTTGCATCCGCTAATCTTTTTAAAGCTTCATATCTATCACGAGCATTAACTAAATAATACTCATGAGAAATCGTTGCTGAACTTGAATTTTTGTGTCCAACTGTAATTTCTTTTGGTTTGTGCATGAATTCTTTTGCAATACGTGCTACTTCTTGTGGCATTGTTGCTGAGAATAACCATGTGTTTTTGTCTTTTGGTGTGTCTGATAAGATACTTGTAATATCATCATAGAATCCCATATTTAACATTTCGTCTGCCTCATCAAGAACACAGAAGTTGATGTTTTTAATATTCACCATGCCTCTGTTAATCATATCTTGCATTCTACCCGGTGTAGCCACAATAACTTGTGCCCCTCTTTTCACCTCACGCGCTTGATCATTGATACTCGCGCCACCGTAAACTGCAACAGTATGAAGACCGTCGATGTACTTAGAGTATAATTTGATTTCGTTTGTAATTTGCAAACACAATTCTCTTGTTGGAGAAAGAATTAACGCTTGTGTTTGTCTGTTGAATGGATCAATTTTTTGGATTAGTGGAAAACCAAAAGCTGCGGTTTTTCCTGTTCCTGTTTGGGCAAGAGCGACGATATCTGTGTCTTCTTCCAATAATAGTGGGATTGCCTTCTCCTGTACTTCTGACGGGGTTTCGAATCCTAAATCACCTATTGCTTTTAACAACGATTCGTTTAACCCTAATTGCTCAAATTTATTCATTATATATTTTTAAATTGGGTGCAAAGGTAAGGCTAATAAACCAATAAAACTAATTTGTTTGTTACTGATTTTCAGAAAGTTACAAATAAAACTAATTTGTAATCAAAAAGCAAAGGTAAAAACTAAAACATTCTCTCTAAAAAATCGATTAATTTTACCACTGCTCTAGCTCTATGACTTATAGCTGCCTTTTCCTCTAAAGTCATTTGTGCAAAAGTCTTTGTGTCTTCTTCAGGTTGAAAATAGGATCATAGCCAAATCCATTCTCACCTCTTTTTTCTAAGGTAATTTGGCCTTTTACAATTCCTTCAAACACATATTGTTCTTGACCTAAATGTAAGGCAATTATTGTTTTAAATTGGGCTGCTCGATTTGTTTCATTCTTCAAGTTAGCCAATACGAGATTCATATTGTCTTCTGCACTGCGTTGTAATCCAGCATATCTAGCCGAATATACTCCCGGTTCCCCATGCAAAGCTGAGATTTCTAGTCCCGTATCATCTGCAAAACAAGGCATATTGTAATGCTTAGTTATATAAGCTGCTTTTAAAATAGCGTTCCCTTCAATTGTATCAGCTGTTTCAGGAATATCTACGTTACATCCAATATCTTCAAGTGAGAGGATTTGAAATTTATCACCGACCAATTGTTGAATTTCGGTAATTTTATGTTTGTTATTTGATGCGAAGACTAGTTTCATGGTTTGGGAACGCAGATGACGCGGATTGAAATGGATTAAACTGATTTTTTTGGAATACAGATTAGAGAAATTATTAGAATTTCAGGAACATCTATAACATTTGTTGCCTTTCAAAATCGTTTTCTTCTCTTTTTAATTTATCTATTTTTCTATCTAAATAATTTAAAGAATAAAGACCAATTCCTATTAGAATTATTAAAACGTTTAGAAGTACTGAAGTAGAAATATCACTTGAACTACTCTTATCTTCCAACAAAGAATCATCCATCTTTATTGAATCATAAAATAATTTTTTACCATTTTTATTTTCATCCGGCAACTGTAATATTCTTTCATAATTTTCTTTTTGACGTGATAAAATCTTATTTTTCTCTTTTAAATTTCTACTCTCACTTGAAATAAAAGTCGTCACATAAACTGTCATTAGCAAAAAGAGATTATAAACAATAAATTTTATGGAAAGATATTTTTTTAGACTCATATTTATAAAATTTTAAATTTCTTTAATCTGTGTTGCGAAATATTATTGCGTTTTCAATATTTTCTTATTAATAGCTGCAATTAACTGCGGCCCTTCGTAAATAAAACCTGTGTATAATTGCACTAAACTCGCACCCGCATTTAATTTTTCAAGTGCATCTTCTGCCGAATGTATTCCTCCTACGCCAATAATTGGAAAGGCATGATTACTTTTTTCAGCTAAAAATCTAATCACTTCTGTTGAGCGTTTGGTTAATGGCTTTCCAGATAATCCGCCAGTTTCCAACTTGTTTTCAGAAGTTAATCCGTCACGAGAAATAGTGGTGTTGGTTGCGATTACACCTGCAATGTTCGTTTCGTTTACTATATCAATAATATCTACTAATTGTTCATCTGTTAAATCGGGAGCAATTTTTAAAAGAATTGGTTTCCCATTCGACAAGCTCAGGGTAACAGCTTTTTGATCATTCAAATCTTGCAACGTCTGTAATAATTTTGTCAACGGTTCTTTTTCTTGTAACTCTCTTAAATTAGGCGTGTTTGGCGAACTTACGTTGACTACAAAATAATCTACATAATCATATAACGCTTCGAAACAAATTACGTAATCATCGGTAGCATTTTCATTTGGTGTGACTTTATTTTTCCCAATGTTTCCTCCAATCAAAACTTGCCCATTATTTTTCTTTAACCGTTCTACAGCTTCTAAAACACCACCGTTATTGAATCCCATTCTATTAATAATACCGTTATCTTCTTGCAAACGAAATAGTCTTTTTTTAGGATTTCCCTCTTGTGCTTTTGGAGTTAAGGTTCCTATCTCAATAAAACCAAAACCAAGTTGGGCTAACTCTTTATATAACTTTGCATCTTTATCAAATCCTGCTGCTAAACCGACTGGATTTTTAAATTTTAATCCAAACACTTCTTTTTCTAATCTTTTATCTTCAAAATGATAAAATGAATTAAAAACTTTAGAAACAAACGGTATTCTATTTATGAAACGTAAAACTGAAAATGTAAAATAATGCACCTTTTCAGGATCAAAACAAAATAATATGGGTCTTATGAATACTTTATAGAGCATAAATATAATTGTGATAGTAACTTCTTTACAAAAATAACAATAAAAGAAACGTAATTGAAATTTATTTTATACATTTGTATATACAAATATCAATTATCTTTAATTGATTCCTCATGAATAGAAAACAATTTTTAGGATTAATGGGGTTTGCACCTCTTTTTTATGCGATGAAAAACATAAACCAATTATACACTTACAAAGATCATTTACCTAATACAGAAAAAATGCCTGTATTGTTTTTAGGCCATGGAAGCCCTATGAATGCGATTGAAGAAAATGAATTTGTTGCTGGTTTTAGAAACATAGCCAAAACCATTCCTACTCCAACTGCTATATTATGTATTTCTGCACACTGGTTTACCAAAGGCACAAAAGTTACAGCCATGGAATCACCACAAACGATTCATGATTTTGGTGGTTTTCCAAAAGAATTATTTGCTGTACAATATCCTGCGAAAGGATCTCCTGAATTGGCACAATTAACCAAAGAGTTAGTACTTCCAACAACAGTGGAATTAAACCACGATTGGGGATTAGACCATGGTGCATGGAGTGTAATTAAACATTTATATCCTGACGCAACTGTTCCCGTAATTCAAATGAGTATTGACTATAGTTTAAGCGCTGAGCAACATTTTGAATTGGCTCAAAAATTACAAGTACTACGAAATAAAGGCATATTAATTATAGGAAGTGGTAATATCATCCATAATTTACAATTAATAGATTGGCAAAATTTTAATAAAGACAATCACGGATACGATTGGGCAAAAGAAGCCCATGCAGATTTTACTAATTACCTATTAAATGAAGACTTTAAATCACTACTAAATTATCAAAATCACAGTCAAGCATGGAATTTAGCGATACCAACGCCAGACCATTATTTACCTTTATTGTATACGTTAGGATTAAAAAACAAAAGTGAAGAATTACAACTATTTAATGACAAGTTTGTTGCAGGATCTTTAAGTATGACTTCGGTGAAGATTGGGTAAAAAGAATCTGAGGCAAATTCAAATTGACAAAAACTACATTATTTAGGATTCGTAGCAATCACAAATTTCATATTGTTTTTCACACCGATTTGCAATACATCTACTAAATCTTGCACTTGAAGATTAAAAGGAATACGCACTACAACCGTTTGTTCTTTATCATTCCCGACTTTAGCCAACAACTCTTTTTCTAATTGTTCAAAAGGCACTTGTTGTTTATCTATGTAGTATAATTTTTCTTCTGTAACCGAAATACTAACGAGCTGCTTATTTGTTTTTTCATTCGTTTTCGATTTTGGCAACGTCATTTTAATTACATTTGGATTTGCTAATGTAGATATAATCAAAAAGAATAATAGCAAAAAGAACATGATATCGCTCATAGAGGAAGCATGTACTTCGGCATGAAAACGTTTATTTCTTTTAATTGCCATGGTTAGGTCTTTGAATAATGTTTACAAATTCTAATACTTGTTTTTGAACATTTAACATAAAATGATCAATTTTTCCATTTAATAAATGGTATCCCGCATAAGCAAAAAGTCCAACAATAAGACCTGCTCCTGAAGAAATCATTTTTTCATATAAACCGCCAGAAATATTACCAATACTTATATTTTCGGTAATCGATATACTATAGAAAATTTTAATTACGCCGCTAATTGTACCCACGAAACCAAGTGTAGGAGCCATACCTGCAATCAATCCTAAATGACCTAATTTTTTTTCCATTTCACCTAATTCAATTTGCGCCTGACGCTCCATATTAGATTCTATCTCCGCAATAGGACGCCCAATAGTCATAATACCTTCTCTCACTACTCTTGCGTTTGCGTTATTCTCTCTTTCAGCCGCACCAATGGCTAATTCTAAATTTCCATTATTCAAATGGGTGCGCACTTCCTTGATTAAAAAATGATCTGTTTTAGTAGTTCTTTTGATGTATAATGTGCGCTCAACAATTACATAAATCGTATAGGCAAACAACAAAGCGATAGGAATAAGAAAAAAACCACCTTTAAAAATAAATTCTAAAACAGATATTTCTGCATTTATTTTTGTTGCCCCTTCGGCTGCTTGATTTGTAACTTGTGCTAGCGTATCAACTGTGGCTTGTAAAAAAAATCCAACCATAACATAAAATAAGTTAATATTTATATTCAAATTTGCAATAAAGATACATTTTTCTATAAATACTAAAACTAAAATTTTATTAAAATAGTATTTAGCACCTAAATAAATTTTAAAAACAATGTATTTATGACATACAAAGAAACACTTGAATGGCTTTATAATCAATTACCTATGTTTCAAAAAGTAGGTGGTGCAGCTTATAAAAAAGATTTGACAAATACATTGGCACTTACAAATCATTTGGGCAATCCTCATACAAAATTCAAGACCATTCATGTAGGCGGAACCAATGGAAAAGGCTCCACTTCAAGCATGCTAGCTGCAATTTTAATGGAAGCAGGGTATAAAGTTGGATTATACACTTCACCTCATTTAAAAGATTTTAGAGAACGAATTACCCTAAATGGCAAACCTATTAGTCAAAAATATGTTGTTAATTTTGTGGCTAATAACAAAGACTTTTTTGCGGAAAACAATCTAAGTTTTTTTGAAATGACTGTTGGACTAGCCTTTCAGTACTTTGCAGATCAAAAAGTAGATGTTGCCATTATTGAAGTAGGCATGGGTGGTCGGTTAGATTCTACTAATATAATAACACCTTTAGTTTCAGTTATCACCACTATTGGATTTGATCACATGCAGTTTTTGGGCTCTACCTTAGAAGCGATAGCTGGAGAAAAAGCAGGTATTATTAAACCAAACGTTCCGGTAATTATAGGAGAATATACAAAAGAAACTAAGGCTGTTTTTGAGGCTATAGCAATGCAAGAAAATGCAACACTTATCTTTGCACAAGATAATGAACACGTAGATTATCCTTCAGAATTAAAAGGAAACTATCAAAATCAAAACAAACAAACTGTAGTTGCTACTTGTCGCGTGTTAGAAAAGCATTTTAACCTTACAGAAACCCACATTAAAAAAGGAATTGCCAATGTTGTAAGTCTTACAGGTTTAAAAGGTCGTTGGCAAATAATACAAGAAAAACCCAAAGTAGTTTGCGACACTGCACATAACAGTCAAGGGTTAGCACTCGTTATACAACAAATAAAACAGGAGCAATTTGATAATTTGCATATAGTTTTAGGCGTGGTAAATGATAAGGACTTAGGTAGTATATTACCTTTATTTCCTACTGATGCAACCTATTATTTTTGTAAACCAGCTATAGAACGCGGTTTAGACGCCTCTTTATTACAATCAACTGCGGCAACCTATGGTCTGAAAGGTAAAACATATACTTCTGTAAAATTGGCAAAAAAAGCAGCCATTAGTCATAGTACGGCAAATGATTTTATCTATATTGGCGGGAGTACTTTTGTTGTAGCCGAAGTAATATAAGACCAAGACGGCTGATTATTAGAATATTAAAAAATATTTATGCTTTTTTAGTATAATTTATTTGCAAAAATAAAAATCCGACTTATATTTGCATTCGCATTACAGCAATGTAACGTATGTATTAGGGCGATTAGCTCAGCTGGTTCAGAGCACCTCGTTTACACCGAGGGGGTCGGGGGTTCGAACCCCTCATCGCCCACAAACACGAAACCACTTCTTTTTGAAGTGGTTTTTTTTTGTTTATTTATGTATGCCACGCGATAGGAATCGATCGTGAGCGGGAGCAACGGAGCTGATTATTTCTATTTTATATTACCAAAAATAATAATTTGACTTTTCTTTTTCATAAACCCATTTAGAGTCAACATACCTGAAACAAATTGTTGATTCAATTCTATTATTTAACACACTGTTATCAAATCTATCTGTACCATCTTTACAATAATTATCTATCCTACCTTTAAACAAAACCTCATTACTTTTGGCATCATTACAAAATAAAAATTCATCTGGCGTATAATCTATACACTCATCATCTTTATAATAACCAACAATTATTGTTTTTCCATTTATATCTTGTGTGTTTAATTCACAGCTAACTATATCATTTTCGATTTTATAAATTATATAATAATCAAATTCTCTATAATTATAAATTCCTCCAAACATTAATTTTTTATCAATATTAAAGATTTTATTAATCTCAAGAGGTATGATATATTGAGTTTTTTTATTTTTTATGTCTAAAACTATATAATCTTTCTTAAAACTATTTGATAAATTATTATTCAAAATTTTTATTGAATAAATATAAATACTGTCAGACTCATAGTACTTATCAATTTTTAATTCAAAATTTCTTTTAAAATAATCATTGATTAAAATAGTATTCAACTTTTCTTTATCATTTAAAGACTGATCTGTAATGAGTCCAATAATGCCTACTATAGGATTTGAGGATAGCCCACTAGTCAAAAAATCACCCAATTGAATACCTCCTGGTAAATAATTATTTTGATTAGTTTTTATTACACCAACCGAATCTATTATTTTTCTTAAGTGATAGACCGCACCTTCTTTTGTCGTATGATTAGATAATGAGTCTGGACTGAGAGTTCTTT
>NZ_CALFIG010000267.1 GCF_937876455.1 uncultured Flavobacterium sp. | reverse complement strand
CTTGTGCCAATTGCTCTTGTAATTGCTCCTCTAAAGACAATTCTGATGTTTCTACTTCCTGAGGTTCAACAGATTGTTGCTCTTGAATCGTATCTTTTGCTATAGGTTCTCCTTGGTCTTGACTCATGATTTTGTTTTTATTTTTTGTTTTATTTTGAACTGCAAATGTATTGCCAATATTTAAAAAATGACACATTGTCAGAATTAATAATGCAAAATAGTTTAAAAAAACAAAATCAGAAGGTAGTCTAAATTTTAAAATTCATGCTAGTTTATGACTTAAGTAATTGTTGAAGGGCTTTATCAATTGATGCATATTTGAACTGAAAACCTTCATCTAATAACTTCATACAACTAACATGCTGGCTACTCGTAACAATAACATGCATTTCACCTAATAAAATTTTCAGTATAAATGTAGGTACAGATGGAAGAAAAAGGGGTTTATTTAAAACTCTAGCAATCGCTTTAGTTAAAGCACTATTTGTGACAGGATAAGGTGCTACTGCATTGTAAACACCTTGTTTATGATGTAGTAAAACATACTTAAAAATAGCTATTAAATCGTGAATATGTATCCAACTTTGGTATTGCTCCCCTGAACCTAAAGCCGCACCAAAACCGATTTTTATGGGCTTAATCATTTCCTGTAAAGCCCCTCCATTTTTAGCCAATACAATTCCTATTCTAATTTTAGTCACTAAAATTCCTAATGTTTCAAACTTAGTTACTTCATTTTCCCAGCTTTCAACCACTTCTCCTAAAAATGAAGCATCAACTTGAGTATCCGTTTCGTGGTAAATTTTTTCTAAACTCGATGGATAAATACCTATTGCGGATGCAGTAATAATTTGCTTTACAGTATGTGGAATCGTTTGTAAGGTTTTAAAAAGTAATTGCGTAGATTCAATTCTGCTTGTATGTATTTCATTTTTATAAGCGGAAGTCCATTTTTTAGCTACTGAAGCACCCGCTAAATGCATAATTGCGTCAACTTGGTCAAAAGCATTTACATCTATTTCTTGTGTAGTTGGATTCCAATAAAATCCTTTATAATTTTCTTTTTGAAGTAATTTATGTTTTGAAGTTGTTAAATAGTGAATAGTATGATTTTCCGCTAGCAAATTATGTACAAGTTCAGTTCCTACCAAACCTGTAGCACCTGTTATTAAAATGGTCATTTTCTTTTTGTTTTAACCAAAATTACAAACAAATAACTCGAAATTTTTTAAATTAACTAAACTTAACATTTGTTAAATTTAGTAACCTCTCACTTTAATAGTCCATTCAAATTGCATTTCAGAAACTTGCTCGCCTAATTCATTTTTACCTATTGAAGTAAGCCAAATTGTTTGCCCTTCTTTTGTAGCCAATGCTTTTTCAATTGTTTCAGCTACTAATTGTCCTTGTTGACAAGTAAATATTATTTTTCCGGTTGCTTTTTTGGTAAATACTGCCTTATTTTGAGCCACTAACATAGAGATATTCCCTTCATTTTTTTTTACATGATACATTACTAATGCGCCAGTACTCAACTCGGCCCCCATAGCTTGAATAGCAAAATACATAGATTTAAAAGGATTTTGAGTAAACCAAGTATGCTTGACTTTTACGTGACATTCGTTTTCATTTAAAACTTTTACACGAACACCTGACCAAAAAGCAGCAGGTAATTTAAAAAAGGTAAAAAGATTTACTTTACTAGGTGTTAACGTCATAAGGCTATATTTTTGGTAAATATACA
>NZ_CALFIG010000266.1 GCF_937876455.1 uncultured Flavobacterium sp. | reverse complement strand
TTGGATAGACCTCCCTGAAAACAGACTAACACCACCTAATATTTAAGAGAATGGACGCACTACAAATAATAGCAACCGTATTAACGGCAATAACCATATTAATATCTTGGCGGCTAGGTCATCAAGACACAGCACTGGCAGAGCTACAAGCATTCCTTTACACCATAGTTTGGATTGCTTACTATGGATTAGTTTGGTTAATACACGAATTAGCAATCTTTATTATAAACTTGTTTTAATGGAAAACAACGACATAGAAACTCGTGATGTTTTAGTATTACAGAGTAAGGTGAATGTAGAGGCGAGGGAGGCTATTCACCGCCGAATACGGCAAATAGATAAGCTATTAGAGGTTTATAAATTCGAGCGACACTGTAAATATTGTAATTCTAATCATGGACTAGATGACTTCTATCTTAAAAAAAGAGTTAGGAATGGCATCGCCCGAATAGAATACGAATGTAAAGCTAAAAGGAAGGCTTTAAACGCCACTTCTAAGCAAAGTAGTAGTGAATATCAAAAGGGTTATCATAAGGCTTATAAGCGCAAGAATCGGCGGAAAAGAAGCGAAGTTAAATCACTAATCAAACAGATATTATCAGCATGAAACTAATAAGAATAAGAAAGCAGTACAGAAAGACTAAGCACGTGGATAAAAGAATGATTATTGCCATGCACGTCTATTATTTTAATCAAAGGGAGATAGCCCATGCTTTAAACACTAATTCTTCATTTGTAAAGCAGGTAGTAAATGATAAAGAGAATTGGATAGGTATTGAAACCTTATATGCTTAATTACGTTAAAACAGGGATATGAAATTTAGACACAGAGAAGAAACAAAGGAATTTACTCACCGCCATTTGGGCGATGTAATGCGTATGGTAAATGTATGTGGGGCTAATGGCATAGAAACAGACCTAGAAACCTGCGCATGGCTGTGGAGTGATTACTCAGAGCAATTTGCCGCAGGATGGCTAGATTTGGGAGATGACGATGCCGCCCTATTTGACACACTATTCCGCCATGCAGTTTATAATAACGACAGGAAGGGCATAGATGTATGATAACAGCAAGTATGATACATAGGTATGGTATTGTAACTGTTCAAAACAGGGATTACGACATTGCCGTGCTACTTGACGAAGATATGCGGGAAAGACTCATAAATGATGCTGCCGTGTTATGCGAAAAAGGGAATATGGTTGATTTTGTAATAGGCATCAGCCGATGGAAAGGGGTTGTTTCCGTTCAATCAATAGTTTTTCGCTCGGAGGCGGGGTATAGGAAATACCTTCAGGATGGGGCGGTAGTATTTGATAATTAATAGGCTATGAGATATAGAATTTTAGCAGAAACAGACGAAAAAGGGTTTACTTGGTACTACCCGCAAAAAATGGTCTTTTTGTTTTTTTGGGAGTATTTAAACGTATTTAAAAGCACGAGAGTAAGCATAAAAAAGAAAGTGGGTTATGATTTATTTAGCGAGGCTAAAGAGCGAATTGACCGAGAAATTTCTTATAAACAAGTTAACAGCCCGAAAATTGTAAAGAGGGAGTATATTAATTACAGCCCTGTAAGGAATTAAAAACATCACAAAATATTACAGCCTTGTAATAAAATAAATAATTGTATTTTTTGACAACTAATTAAAAAGCATTAGATTTGGATATGGAAGATTTAAAGTTCAAGCCATTAGATGGAAAGCCTTTTACTGTAAAAATGGACTCTTCTTATTTTCAGAAAAGAGACGTTGTTGTTACTCAGTCAAAAAAGTTTTTGGTAGTAAAGACTTATAAATTTAATTGGTGGAGAAAGTTTTTATTCAAACTAGGATTTAAGTTTCATTCTGCTGAATTAAAAGAAATAAAAGATAACAATGGGAACTAATTTAACCGAAGAAGATTTAAAGTCGCTTATGAACGACCTTAAAAAAAACAGCAGCGAAAACGCTGATAAAATTCACATTATAGTATCTGAAGCGTATTATAATGCACTTAGTCCTAAGTTGGGCGCAAATCTAGGGTATGACCCTGATACAGTAAAAATAGTAGTTGGTTTTCCTACATTCGGCTAAGCAATGGGTTCAGATAACGAATACGAGCATCAGAGTGAGTGGGTAATCCACGAAATACCAATCAAATACAACCCTAGCGGCGGAATTAAATATGCAGGTTTAGATTTAGATGTAATAACTGAACAAATGAGCGGTATTGACAAGCTAATGGAAGCATACGAAAACGCAAGTAATAAATCAAACAAAACAAATAAACCATGAGCGTAGAACAAGGCGAATTTAAGGGCAAATTGTTTGAATTTATATCAGACATAAACGCTTTACTTGATAATCCAATGCTTTACTCTGAAAATTTAAAAGGGGAATACAAATTAGTTTCTTCTCAGCATGAAGATGTTGAGCGACTAGATTTGATTTTCGAGCAAGGCGGGGACAGTATAGTATTGGGTTCAAATTATAGAAACGTTAAATCAGCTAACGGGGATTTATTTTATAGAGTATGCTATCTTAGAATACTTAGAAATATTATGTGCGGGGTTGATGTTGGATTTGGCGACATTATACACCCAACGACTAATGAGTATGTTTTCTATTTAAGTTTTCAAACATTAGCTAATGAAGGGTTGAAAAAATATAGGGAATTTAAAGATTCGGCTAAACTATGCTCTAACTGTCAAAAACTAAACAAACCAACTAATAAAAATTGCGTTTTCTGCAAAGAACAATTTTAAACACGTAAAAACAAATAAACCATGATAATTAAAAAAATCAAAATTAATGCGGACGGCTTCAAGGGCGCCTGCGTTGAGTTCTACCAAGAAGAAGAAAAGAACGGCAAGCCCGTGTTAGTGTTACAC
>NZ_CALFIG010000265.1 GCF_937876455.1 uncultured Flavobacterium sp. | reverse complement strand
TTGGAATGAACGTAATGCACGATGGAAATCACGGTGCTTACTCAACCAAGTCTTGGGTAAACAAATTAATGGGCGGAAGTATCTACATCTTAGCTGGAAATGTGTACAACTGGCAAGTACAACACAATGTATTACACCATACTTATACAAATATTTTAGGTCATGATGAAGATTTAGAAGCAGGGCGCGTTTTACGATTTAGTAAAAAATCAAAATGGCATCGCTTCCATAAATTTCAACATTATTATTCGGTTTTTTTATATGGCTTATTAACATTTAATTGGGCAATCACAACTGATTTTCTTCAAATGAAACGCTATCTAAAAAGACAATTGTCTTATGGTGAATTCAAAAGCCCTTCTATTCGATGGACGACACTAATCATAACTAAAGTAATTTATTTTTCTATTTGGATTGCTATTCCAATTGTGTTAGGCATCACTTGGTGGAAAGTTGTGTTAGGTTTTGCAGTTATGCATTATACTGCTGGACTTATATTAAGTGTGGTATTTCAATTGGCACATGTTGTTGAAGACACAATAAACCCAGAACCGAATGAAAGTGGTGAAATGGAAAACACTTGGGCTGTTCATCAATTGTTTACTACAGCAAATTTTGCACCTAAAAATTGGTTAATCAATTGGTATACTGGCGGATTAAATCATCAAATTGAGCATCATATTTTTCCAAATATTAGTCACATTCACTATGGTAAAATTGGAGAAATTGTAAAGCAAACTGCCAAAGAATGTAATTTGCCTTACTATGAATTTAAATCTACTAGAGCAGCAATTTTATCTCATTTCAAGCATTTAAAAGAATTAGGACAAAAACCACAACTTGCTTCTTAACAAGACAACTCTATATTTTAACTACGAATACCAAATAATGAACAACATTTTATCTGACAGAATTAACAATCTAGCCGTTTCACAAACGCTAGCCATGGCTGCTTTGGCAAGAGAACTAAAAGCACAAGGAAAAGATATTATTAGTCTAAGCTTGGGTGAACCTGATTTTAATACGCCTGATTTTATTAAATTCGCCGCAAAAAAAGCCATCGACGATAATTTTTCTGCTTATCCACCAGTTGATGGGTACGTAGATTTGAAAGAAGCTATTTCCACAAAATTTAAACGTGACAATAATTTACACTACACGCCAAATCAAATTGTAGTTTCAACAGGTGCAAAACAATCTCTATATAATATTGCACAAGTCATGCTTAATGAAGGTGATGAAGTAATCTTACCTGCTCCTTATTGGGTTTCTTATTATGAAATTGTAAAATTGTCTGGAGGAGTACCTGTAGAAGTTCCAACTTCAGTTGATACAAATTTCAAAATTACCCCAGCACAATTAGAAGCAGCTATTACACCAAAAACAAAAATGATGTGGTTTAGTTCTCCTTGTAATCCATCAGGGTCTATTTACAGCAAAGAAGAATTAACAGCATTAGTTGAAGTCTTAAAAAAACATCGTCAAATTTATGTCGTTTCAGACGAAATTTACGAACATATCAATTATACTGACAATTATTGTTCAATAGGTTCTATTCCTGGCATGGAAAACAACACCATTACAGTAAATGGAGTAGCAAAAGCGTTTGCTATGACAGGTTGGAGAATTGGCTATATGGGAGCTCCTGAATTTATTGCTAAAGCATGTACCAAAATGCAAGGGCAAGTAACAAGTGCTGCGAGTTCAATTGCACAACGCGCTACAAAAGCAGCTGTCGAAGCAAATCCTTCCGCTATACACTACATGGTAGATGCCTTTAAAAATAGAAGAAAATTAGTCTATGAATTGCTTTCCGAAATACCAGGATTTAAATTAAACATGCCAGAAGGCGCTTTTTATTTCTTCCCAGATGTTTCCGAATATTTTGGAAAAACACTAAGAGGTCAACTCCTAAAAGATGCAAATGACTTTGCCATGTATTTACTTGCAGAGGCAAATGTAGCAACAGTTACAGGAGATGCTTTTGGAAATCCTAATTGCATTCGATTATCTTATGCAACTAGTGAAGACCAACTAAAAGAAGCCATCAAAAGAATCAAAGAAGCATTGCAATAAAATTTATGCCCTGAGGAAACTCGGGGTTTTTGATTAAAATCGTATGACAAAAAAAATACTCCTTTTAGGTGCTGGAGAATTAGGAAAAGAATTTGTAATTGCTGCACAACGCATAGGTCAATATTGTATTGCAGTAGATAGTTATGAAAATGCGCCGGCTATGCAAGTTGCTGATGCCTTTGAAGTAATTAATATGTTAGACGGCGAGGCATTGGATGCTATAGTTGCTAAACACCAACCCGATTTTATTGTGCCAGAAATTGAAGCCATTCGTACAGAGCGTTTTTATGACTATGAAAAACAAGGAATTACCGTAGTGCCATCAGCAAAAGCAGCTAATTTTACCATGAACAGAAAAGCTATTCGTGATTTAGCTGCAAAAGATTTAGGACTTAGAACAGCAACCTATCGTTACGCAACTAGCAAAGAAGAATTAGAAAAAGCAGTTACCGAAGTAGGTATTCCATGTGTAGTAAAACCATTAATGAGCTCTTCTGGAAAAGGACAATCTACTATTAAAAAAGAAGAAGATATTGAAAAAGCGTGGAATTATGCAGTTGAAGGTTCTCGTGGTGATATTGTAGAAGTAATTGTAGAAGCTTTTGTAAACTTCCATTCAGAAATTACTTTACTAACCGTTACTCAAAACCACAGTTTACCTACCCTATTTTGTGCGCCAATTGGACACAGGCAAGAGCGTGGCGACTATCAAGAAAGTTGGCAACCTGCCCGTGTTTCTGAAAAAGATTTAGCGGAAGCACAATACATGGCAGAAAAAGTGACACAAGCATTAGGGGGCGCTGGAATATTTGGTGTAGAATTCTTCTTAACAAATGAAGGGGTATACTTCTCCGAATTGTCTCCTAGACCTCACGATACAGGTATGGTTACTTTAGCTGGAACTCAGAACTTCAATGAATTTGAGTTGCATTTACGCGCAATATTAAGTTTACCTATTGCAGAAATTACATTGGAAAGACAAGGCGCAAGTGCAGTTATATTAGCTCAAGAAAATTCAACAAATCCGTCTTATACCGGAATTGAAGCATTAGCTAGTCAGCCAAAATCAGATTTTAGAATTTTTGGAAAACCTACATCTCGTCCTTACAGAAGAATGGGTGTGGCGCTTACTTATGACCATTTTGAAACAGATATAGAAAAAATTGTAGAACGTGCCAAAAGTAATGCTTCTATAGTAGTTGTAAATAAATAAAAATATCATTGCAAATGAAGTATATCATACATAAAGCAACCGAAAGAGGTCATGCTAATCATGGTTGGTTAAACGCATACCATAGTTTTAGTTTTGCCAGTTGGTACAATCCAGAGAAAATTCAATTTGGAATGTTACGTGTATTAAATGATGATACGATAGCCGCTGGCATGGGTTTTGGAACCCACCCACATGATAATATGGAAATTATTACTATTCCCCTAGAAGGCGATTTGGCTCACAAAGATAGCATGGGAAATGCTTCTACTATAAAAAGTGGAGACATTCAGGTAATGAGTGCTGGTACGGGAATTCAACACAGTGAGTTCAATCCAAACCATGATCATCATACAAAATTGTTTCAAATTTGGTTATTTCCAAAATACCATAATGTAACGCCTCGATACCAACAAATAACTTTAGACAAAACCGAACAAAAAAATAATTTTGCACAAATTTTATCTCCACATCCAGAAGATGAGGGCGTTTGGATTCATCAAGATGCTTGGTTTTATTTGAGTGATTTTGACAAAAGTTACGCAAGTAAATTAGCATTAAAAAAAGAAGGAAACGGCTTTTATATCATGAATATTGAAGGTGAAATTGAAGTAAATGGAGAAAAACTAGAAAAAAGAGATGCTATAGGAATTTGGGAAACAAATGAAATTGAAGTCAAAGCCACTACTGATTCGAAATTTTTAATCATGGAAATCCCAATGGAGCAATAATAGTATAAAATGGTATATTACTCAACAATTGTTAATGTATCACTTGAAAAAGTGTGGAAGCAGTTGCTTCTAAAAATAGAACATCCTGAAAATTTTGTTCCTGGCGTAAGTAATGTCAATATTTTTGAAAAAAATCCTGATTTTGTTTTACGTCAAATGACCGTAACAAATGCAGAAAACAGTACAATTTTAAAAGAAAAAATTACATTTATCCCTTACAAAGTTCGATTCCTTTTATTAGAACATCCAACTATGGAGGGCTATGTTGATAATGATTGTAAATATATTTCTGAAAACGAAACAGAACTAACGTTTACAATTAATTGGAAAGACAAAGAAGAATTAACTGAAATTAACAATCAGGAATTAGTTGAAAATGCTGTATTAAAAACCAAACAATTTATAGAAAATAATAATGAAACAACCACCTAAATGGAAATTTGCAATAATGGTGTGGTTAGCTATTTACCCCACTATTACTTTGGTAACTTTTTTTATTGGAGATTATATTAAACAACTACCATTACCTCTAAAAACACTTCTTTTAACTGGAATATTAGTGCCTTTAATGGTATTTATTTTACTTCCTTTATTGAGAAACGTATTAGGGAATTGGCTAAACAAATAATACTGAATTTACAATAAAACACTATTTTTGTATTTTAGAAAAATTTTTAAACTTTAAACAAAATTTATGAAGGCATACATATTCCCTGGTCAAGGCGCACAATTTACAGGCATGGGTAAAGAATTATATGAAAACTCTCCTTTAGCTAAAGAACTTTTTGAAAAGGCTAATGACATTTTAGGATTCAGAATTACAGACATCATGTTTGAAGGTAGCGCTGAAGAATTAAAAGAAACTAAAGTAACGCAACCAGCGGTATTTTTACATTCGGTAATTTTAGCTAAAGTTTTAGAGGTAAAACCAGAAATGGTAGCAGGACATTCATTAGGTGAATTTTCTGCATTAGTTGTCAATGGAGCTTTATCTTTTGAAGACGGTTTAAAATTAGTTTCTCAAAGAGCCTTAGCTATGCAAAAAGCTTGCGAGATAAAGCCTTCTACAATGGCCGCTGTTTTAAATTTAGAAGATAAAATCGTAGAAGATATTTGTGCTTCAATTGATGGTATTGTAGTGGCTGCTAATTATAACTGTCCGGGTCAATTAGTAATTTCGGGCGAATATAAAGCAGTAGAATTAGCTTGCGAAAAAATGAAAGAAGCAGGTGCAAAACGCGCACTTATATTACCTGTAGGTGGTGGATTTCATTCGCCAATGATGGAACCAGCAAGTTCAGCACTAGCCGCTGCCATTGAAGCAACAACTTTTTCTAATCCAACTTGCCCTGTGTATCAAAACGTAACCGCTAGTGCTGTTTCAAATCCTGCTGAAATTAAAAGTAATTTGATTTCACAACTAACGGGTGCAGTTAAATGGACTCAATCTGTTAATCAAATGATTAGTGATGGCGCTACAAGTTTCACTGAAGTAGGACCAGGTAAAGTACTAGTAGGATTAGTAAATAAAATTAACAAAGAAATAGAAACAATTTCTGCTTAACATAGAAACTTTGGCACTTAATTTGCAATTGCTTTTTTAGTAAAAACCCAAATAGTAATTAAAACAAAAACAACATGAAGAAAGCAATTTTAAGTGCAGTTGTAGTAGCTGTCCTATTAGTTTCTTGTAAAGAGGAAACTAAAGACAAAGTAATAGATGCATCAGACGCTGTAGGTGCAGAAGTAGAACAAGCAGTAGATAGTGCAAAATTAAAAGCAGAAAAAGTAGTTGATTCTACAAAAGTTAAAGCAGCAGATGCTATGAAAAAAGGCGCTGATAAACTTGAAGAAGCAGCTGATAAATTAAAAGAATCCGCTAAAAAGTAAATATAAAAGGCTATCTATAGGATAGCCTTTTTATATATAATCAATTCGTGTTTTTTATTTTTTTCTCCCAACGCCAAGCATCTCGTAAGGCATCTTCAAGAGTTAAACACGTTTTCCATCCTAATACTTTATTAGCTTTTTGAGTATCAGCATAGGCTTCAACAATGTCACCTGCTCTTCGACCTTCAATTTGATAGTTCAATTTTTGTCCCGTAGTTTTCTCAAAAGTGGTTATAACTTCTAAAACCGAACTCCCTTTTCCTGTACCTAAATTAAACGTCTCTACTTTTTCTAAATTTTTGTTATACAACAGTCGTTTTAGTGCCACTACATGCGCTTTTGCTAAATCAACTACATGAATATAATCTCTTATTGCCGTTCCATCTGACGTAGGATAATCATTTCCAAAAACAGCTAACGTGTCTCTTAATCCATTTGCTGTTTGTGTAATAAAGGGAACCAAATTTTGTGGAACACCTAACGGTAATTCACCGATTTCTGCAGATGGATGTGCGCCAATTGGATTAAAATAACGCAATAAAATAGACTTAAAATTACTCGCTTTTGCGACATCCAAAATTATTTCTTCTCCTATTTGTTTCGTATTACCATAAGGCGACATGGCTACTTGAATAGGAGCGTCTTCGGTAATTGGCATTTTTTCGGCTTGACCATAAACCGTACATGACGAACTAAAAATAAAAGCTATTTCAGAAAAATTTTGTAATTCTTGTAATAAGTATACTAATGAACTAATATTATTTTCATAATATAACAATGGCTTTTCAACACTCTCGCCCACAGCTTTTGAAGCCGCAAAATGAATCACTCCTGAAATGTCCTGATGATTTGAAAAGAAATGTTGAACGGCTAATTTATCACGGAGATCAATTTGTTCAAACAGCGGTTTTTTACCCGTTATGCGTTCAATTCCACCTAAAACATCCATTGTTGAATTAGATAAATTGTCAATAATAACCACTTCAAAACCCTCGTTTTGCAACTCCACAACAGTGTGAGAGCCTATAAAACCTAATCCTCCTGTAACAAGTACTCTCATATATAATTAGTTATCAGTCGCAGTCACAGTTAACAGTTCTGAGACTGAAAACTGAGGCTGAAAACTAGTTAACGTATTCTAAAATAGCGTCCGTAATAAATTTTATTTGCTCATCATCGAGTTCTGTGTGCATTGGCAATGCAATTACTTCTTTAACCAATTGATTAGTTACAGGAAAATCTTCTTCTTTGTAACGCGTAGCTGCATATGCTTTTTGACTGTGTAACGGAATGGGATAATAAATGGCACATGGAATTCCTTTTGCTTGTAAATGGTCTAACAATCCATCGCGTTTTCCATTTAAAATTCGAATTACATATTGATGAAAAACATGACAATCACATGCTTCACAAATTGTTGGAACCCAAATATTAGCATTTAAACCTAAGGCTAATGAATATTTTCTTGCTGCATCTTGACGTGCTTTATTATACCTATCTAAATGCGGTAGTTTCGCTTTCAAAACACCAGCCTGAATACTATCTAAACGCGAATTTACGCCCACTACATCATGATGATAACGCACATACATGCCATGGTTTACAATACCTCTAATGGTATGAGCCAACGCATCATCATTTGTAAAAATCGCACCTCCATCGCCATAACACCCTAAATTTTTAGACGGAAAAAATGATGTTGCTCCCACATGTCCTATAGTACCTACTTTCTTTTTAGAACCGTCTTTTGAAGTATGAGTAGCGCCAATGGCTTGAGCATTATCTTCAATAACAAATAAATTATACTCGTTAGCAATTTCCATAATCGCATCCATATTAGCTACACGTCCAAATAAATGTACGGGTACAATAGCTTTCGTTTTTGGTGTAATAGCTTTACGAATACCTTCAAGTGAAATATTCATATTATTCATGTCTACATCCACTAAAACAGGTGTTAATTGTAAAAGTGCTATCACTTCAACCGTTGCTGCAAATGTAAAATCGGCAGTGATTACTTCATCTCCTGGTTGCAAACCTAGTCCCATCATTGCAATTTGCAAAGCATCTGTTCCGTTTGCACAAGGAATAACGTGCTTTACACCTAAATAGCTTTCTAAATCAGCCTGAAATTGATGTACTAATGGACCATTAATATAAGTAGTAGTATCTAAAACTTCTTGAATAGAAGCATTAACTTCATCTTTAATTTTATCATATTGACTTTTTAAGTCAACCATTTGTAGTTTTCTCATTTAAAAATACGATTATAAAGTGGTGCATTTAAAAGTTTTATATTGATTTTACTTTTAAACAGAACAAAAATAACTAATAATTGATAAGTTGGCAATGAATTTTCATAAAGAAACTGTATTTTCGCAAATAGATTATTGCCAACATGTTAATTATATACCAATTAGTAGTACGTTTTACCGCTCAATTTCTTAGGTTGATAGCGCTTTTTAACCCGAAAATAAAACTTTTTGTGGAAGGTCGAAAAGTTGTTTTTCATCAATTACAAGAAGCAATAACTAATTCAGACAAAACAATTTGGTTTCATGCGGCTTCTTTAGGGGAATTTGAACAGGGTTTACCAATCATGGAAGCCATTAAAAAAAAATATCCCTCTCATAAAATAGTAGTCAGTTTTTTTTCGCCTTCGGGCTATGAAGTTAAAAAAAGTAATACTATTGCTGATGTAACCGTTTATTTACCTTTAGATACAAAACGTAATGCGCATAATTTTATCAAAGCCGTTCATCCCGATTTGGTTTTTTTCATAAAATATGAATTTTGGCCCAATTACCTTAATGAGCTTCAACAATTACAAATTAAAACATTTTTAGTTTCTGGTATTTTCAGAAAAAATCAAGCTTTTTTTAAATGGTATGGTGGTTTTTATAGAAAAGCATTAGAGGCTTTTAGTTATTTTTTTGTACAAAATGAAAGTTCTAAAATATTAATTCAACGTTTAGGCTATCAAAATGTGATGATTTCAGGAGATACCCGTTTTGATAGAGTAATGAACATCTTAGAAAGAGATAATTCGCTTGATTTTATGGATGAATTTTGCACTACTAACTCAAAAATAATTGTTATTGGAAGTTCATGGCCAAAAGATGAAGAAATGTTACTTAACTATATCAATACAAGTGCTGAAAATATAAAATTTGTAATTGCGCCTCACAACATAAAAGCGGATCAAATTAAAAATCTTAAATCACAAATAAGAAAAAAAACAATTTTGTATTCTGAAAAAGAGGAGATGCTGAAACAAGTTCAGCAATACAAAATAGAGGATTTTCAAGTTTTCATCATTGACACTATCGGTATTCTCACTAAAATTTACAGTTATGCCGATATTGCATATGTAGGCGGTGGCTTTGGAAATCCAGGTGTTCATAATATTTTAGAGCCTGCCACTTTTGGCATTCCTATTATAATTGGCCCTAATTATTCTCATTTTGCAGAAGCAACGGCATTAGTAAACTTAGGAGGTTGTATTTCTTTAAAAAATCAAAATCAGTTAAAAGAAATAATTGATGAATTACTTCAAAATGAAGACGAGCGATTAGAAAAAGGACACATTTGTCGTACTTTTGTGCAAATGAATGCAGGCGCAACCGAAAAAATTAGCAATCAAATTAGTAAAAACTAAAATTTATACATATGAAATTAGTACGTCTATTAGTAATCTTATTTATTTCACAAATCAATGCACAGCAAGGCGGTATGTGGATTCCTTCCTATTAAAAGGAATGAATGAAAATGAAATTAAAACCTTAGGAGGAAAACTTTCAGCCGACCAAATTTATTCTATTAACACTTCTTCTCTAAAAGATGCCGTTCCTCAGTTTAATGGAGGGTGTACGGCAGAAGTAATTTCTTCAAAAGGTTTGTTACTTACAAATCACCACTGTGGTTATGATAACATACAAAATCACTCAACGGTAGAACACGATTATCTAGCCGATGGATTTTGGGCATATAAAATGGAAGAAGAACTCCCTAATCCTGGTGTTGTAGTAACTTTTGTAGTTAAAATTGACGATGTAACGACGAAAATATTTGACGGTGTAACCTCATTGCCTACTGAAGCAGATAAGCAAAAGAAAATTCAAGAAAATATTGCAGCTCTTACAAAATCATATCCAAAAGAAGCATGGCAAGATATTTTAGTACGTTCCTTCTATGACGGCAATCAATATTTACTTTTCGTTGTTGAAAACTTTAAAGACATTCGTTTAGTGGGTGCACCACCAAGTTCTATAGGTAAATTTGGCTCAGATACAGACAACTGGGTATGGCCTCGTCATACAGGCGATTTTTCGCTATTTAGAGTATATGCCGATAAAAACAATAGACCTGCAGACTATTCAAAAGACAATGTTCCTTATACACCAAAACACTTTTTCCCAATTTCTGCTAAAGGAATAAAAGAAGGTGACTTTACAATGGTAATGGGTTATCCAGGTAAAACACAAGAATACTTACCTTCGTATGCGGTGGAACAAATCGTAAACGACTTAAACCCAGCTAAAATTGAAGTGCGTGACATTGCCCTAAAAGTACAAGATGGCTTTATGCGTAAAGATCAAGCTATTAAAATTCAATATGCTTCTAAATACGCTTCTATTGCTAACTATTGGAAAAAATGGATTGGCGAAACAAAAGGTTTAAAAAAATCGAACGCGGTACAATTCAAACAAAATTTTGAAAAAGATTTTTTACTTAAAGTTGAAAAAGCAGGCAAGCAAGCTGAATATGGAAATGTTTTAAACGAATTTAAGCAAAATTATACAGCTATTAAAGAGTATGCGATTGCTAGAGATTATTTCACTGAAATAGTTATGCGAAATACCGAATTACTAGCTTTTGGTTACCGTTTATATCAATTAGAACAAGTGTATACCACTAAAGGTGAGCAAGCGTTTAATGACCGAAAAAACAACTTAGTAAAAGGCTTTGAAAGTTTATATGGCGACTACAATGCTACTGTTGATGAAAAAGTTTTTGAAAAACTTATTGCTATTTATGCCAAAAAATCACCACAACAATTTTTACCAGAATCAATCAAGAACATCGATGCGATAGCAACTACCACATCTATTTATAAAAATTCAAAATTAACTTCTTATCAAGGGATTAAAGAATTATTAAATGGGGATGCTTCAAGTGTACTTGCAAAACTAAATCAAGATGCAGGTTATCAATTAGTAAAAAACATGGCAGACGCATACAACAAGAATGTGGCTCCAAAGTATGATGAATTAAATTTGAAAAACATCGCATTACAACGCACCTATATGAAAGCAATTATAGAATTAAGTCCAAAATCTGCTCGAATTTTTCCTGATGCCAATTCTACATTACGTGTAACCTACGGAAAAGTAAAAGGCTACAAACCATCTGACGCAGTAGAATACACACCTGTTACGTATTTAGATGGTGTAATAGAAAAGTATGTGCCAGGTGATTATGAATTTGATGTGCCACAAAAACTAATTGATTTATACAACACAAAAGATTTTGGTCCTTATGCAGAAAATAGTAAAATGCCTGTAGCATTTATTGCTACAAATCATACTACAGGGGGAAATTCTGGTAGTCCAGCTTTAGATGCAAATGGTAACTTAATAGGTTTAAATTTTGACCGTGTATGGGAAGGCACCATGAGTGATATTTATTATAGTCCAGAAATTTGCAGAAACATTATGGTAGATGCGCGTTATGTTTTATTCATCATAGATAAATTTGCAGGGGCAAAAAATTTAATCAACGAACTGAAAATCATTTATCCAGCAAGTAAAAAAGCAAAGAAATAACTTAACGAAATCGATTAAGTGCAAAAAAAATGGGGCATGATGTAAAAAAAAATAAAAAAAGATGGAAAAAAATAGCTGTCGTATTAAAAAATTTATATCTTTGCTCCGAATTAATAATTAACCTTTATAATTTAGTAAGATGAAAAAAGTTGTTTTAAGCTTAGCATTCGTTGCTGCAGTATTAGTTTCTTGTAACAAAAAAGTAGAGGAAACTCCAGCTGCTGACTCAACTGCTGTAGATACTACTGCTGTTGTAGCTGATACTACTGCTGTTGACACTACTGCTGTTGACACTACTGCTGCTGCTGCTGCACCAGCTAAAGAAGAAGTAAAAAAATAATTAGATACTTCTTTTCGAAAAGAAATCAATCCCGACTAAGTCGGGATTTTTTTGTTTTATATGCTATCGTTTTAACCAAAAATAGCTTCTGCTGGAGGAAAAATAGAATCGGATGAAGAAAAATCTAATATTTCTGAAAGTGTTGCCGAACGCAAAATTTCATCAATCCCCTTTTGCATCAATAATTGTGTAGTATATAAACGGCTTTTGGCTACCTCTTTTTTGTTAAGTATAATTTTGAAATAATATTTTCCTTTGGAAGATTTAAACCGAAGAAAAATTAATTCTTCCACATTTTCTTTGATAGCCTCTATTTCGGCCTCACATTCAAAACGTAATTCAAAATCATTACTTGTATAAATCGTTTTACCTTTTCTTGAAGTAAATTCATATTTATACATTCCGTTAAGTCTTTTACTAATTACGTAGGTTCCCATTCGTTTGAAAATTCCAAAAATCAAACATCAAATAACATCCAAAAAAAAATGATTTCCAAATTAAAAATCTATAATTTAAGTTAAGTTATAAACAAAAAAAGCTCCAAACATAGTTTGAAGCTTTTTGTACTCAAGGCGGCTCCGAAGCTTCGGAGTTGAACCCTCTATTTTATAATTTATTTTTACAAATAGCATCTAAAATAGTAATATCTTCAATTATGGAATGAATAAATTTCCTCGACTTCATCCTCTTTATAAATTTTTCTAACTTATATGCCGTTGTACTCAAATCACATGAATACGATAACTTTAATTCCCATGGAATTCCTTTGCTAGTAAATGAGTCTGAATACTTTTTTGAATTATGTTCAAAAAGACGTCTTTCAACATCATCGGTAGTACCAACATAGTATTTATCTAATTTTGCAGAATAAAGTATATATACAAAATACATAGAAATAATTTTAACAAAAAAAGCTCCAAACATAGTTTGAAGCTTTTTGTACTCAAGGCGGGACTTGAACCCGCACGAACATTACTGCTCACTGGATTTTAAGTCCAGCGTGTCTACCAATTCCACCACTCGAGCTAATATATCTTAATTTGGTAGTGTTGAGCGAAAAACGGGGTTCGAACCCGCGACCTCAACCTTGGCAAGGTTGCGCTCTACCAACTGAGCTATTTTCGCATTGCGTTTTAATTAGAACGTGCAATACATAACCGTATTGCGAGTGCAAATATAGCACATATTTTATTCTTTGCAAGTACTTTCAGAAAAAAAAAGAAACTTTTTTTTTAATGTTTTGACTTACACTATTTTAATAAATTATTATTTTTTTGAAACCATACGTTTCAATTCATTTAACTTCATTAATGCTTCAACTGGGGTAAGTATATTAATGTCTAATGTAAGTAATTCTTCTTTAATTTCTTCTAACAAAGGATCATCTAAATGAAAAAAGCTTAACTGCATTTCTTCTTGACCTACTAAATTTCCAGACAATTCTTCTGCAGAATGATTTTTTTCTAATTTTTTTAATAATTTTTGGGCCTTTTGTATTACTGTTTGGGGCATTCCTGCCATTTTTGCTACATGAATACCAAAACTATGTGCGCTTCCTCCTTTTACAAGTTTTCGAATAAACAGCACATTGTCTTTTAATTCTTTGACAGACACATTGTAGTTTTGGATACGATCAAAAATAGCTTCCATCTCATTTAATTCATGATAATGCGTAGCAAATAATGTTTTTGGTTTACTTGGATGTTCATGTAAATATTCTGAAATAGCCCAAGCAATTGAAATACCATCATAAGTCGACGTTCCTCTTCCAATTTCATCTAAAAGCACCAAACTTCTATCTGAAATATTATTTAATATAGAGGCTGTTTCGTTCATTTCTACCATAAATGTAGATTCACCCATAGAAATGTTATCACTTGCTCCTACACGCGTAAAAATTTTATCTACAAGCCCTAGCTTTAGTGACTCGGCAGGTACAAAACTTCCCATTTGAGCTAACAAAACAATAAGAGCAGTCTGTCTTAAAATAGCTGATTTACCCGACATATTAGGCCCTGTAATCATGATGATTTGCTGGGTTTCTCTATCTAAAACAACATCATTAGAAATATAAGGTACTCCTGGTGGTAACTGTTTTTCAATTACGGGGTGACGCCCTTCTTTAATGAGTAAATCATGTGAATCATCTAATTCTGGCTGCACGTAATTATTTTCAATAGCCATTTGAGTAAAAGACTGTAAACAATCGAGCTGCGCAATTAAATTAGCATTTAGCTGAACAGGCTTAATATAAGTAGCCATCCAACTCACCAATTGCTCAAAAAGTAAATTCTCTAATTGTTGTATTTTCTCTTCTGCTCCTAATATTTTAGATTCATATTCTTTTAATTCTTCTGTTATATAGCGCTCTGCATTTACTAATGTTTGCTTTCTTATCCAATTGTCAGGCACTTTATCTTTGTGTGTATTACGCACTTCAATATAATAGCCAAAAACATTATTAAACGATATTTTTAATGACGGTATGCCCGTTTGTTCGCTTTCTCTTCGTTCTAAATCTTCTAAATATCCTTTTCCTGTTGTGGAAATAGCCCGTAATTCATCTAATTCGGGATGTACACCTATTGCTATGGCGTTTCCTTTATTAATCGCAACCGGAGCATCTTCTTGTAGAGTAGTGTCAATCTTTTCACGCAATAATTCACAAGCATG
Organism: uncultured Flavobacterium sp.; assembly: GCF_937876455.1. GTDB lineage: Bacteria > Bacteroidota > Bacteroidia > Flavobacteriales > Flavobacteriaceae > Flavobacterium. Next base: position 4,928 of record NZ_CALFIG010000265.1, on the reverse strand, counting down.
TAAGCCATCACCAATAATTTTTAACGCTTCATTTTTTGCACTTAATGCCTTTTCTTTAATTGGCAAAATAGCTTGTAATGAATCGCGCAAATAAAGTACCTCTCGAGGCGAAATTTTCCCTGTGGCTACTTTAGAAATTAATCGTTCTAAATCGGAAATTTGCTTAATTTGATATTGTATAAATTGCAACTCTTCTTGATTTGCTTTTAAATACGCTACTACTTCATTTCTGGCCTTAATTTTGACAAGATCTTTTAAAGGCAAAGCCAACCACCTTTTTAGTAAACGTGACCCCATTGGGGACAATGTTTTATCAATTACATCAAGTAAGGTAACTGCATTTGGATTTGTACTGTGGTATAATTCTAAATTGCGAATAGTAAACTTATCCATCCACACATAAGCATCTTCTGCGATACGCTGAATAGTGGTTATGTGTTGTATTTTGTTGTGCTGCGTTTCAGACAAATAATATAAAATAGCCCCCGAAGCAACTACACCTTCCATAACTTCTTCAATACCAAACCCTTTCAAAGAATTCGTTTGAAAATGCTTGGTAAGTATTTCAAAAGCATAATCTTCTTTGTAAATCCAATCTTCTAAATAAAAAGCATGGAAATCTTCTCCAAATGCGGTTTTAAAAGTCGTTTTGTGATTTTTTGTGACCAATATTTCACTTGGTCTAAAATTTTGTAATAATTTATCAATATACTCCTCTGACCCTTGTGCGGTTAAAAATTCTCCCGTAGAAACATCTAAAAAAGCAATACCTATACTTTTCTTACCAAAATGGATAGAAGCTAAGAAATTATTTGTTTTGGCCTGTAAAATATCGTCATTCATCGCAACTCCTGGTGTAACCAACTCTGTCACGCCACGTTTAACGATCGTCTTTGTCATCTTTGGATCTTCTAATTGGTCACAAATAGCCACTCGAAGTCCCGCTTTAACTAGTTTCGGCAAATACGTGTTTAAAGAATGGTGAGGAAAACCCGCTAAAGCAGTTTCGCTTTCACTTCCGTTTCCTCGCTTAGTTAATGTTATTCCTAAAATCTGAGAAGCTCTAATGGCATCTGAACCAAATGTTTCATAGAAATCCCCTACTCTAAATAACAAACATGCATCAGGATATTTTGCCTTGATTTCATTGTATTGTTTCATCAAAGGGGTTTCTTTTGATGTCTTTTCTTTTAATTCAGAAGCTGCTTTTTTTGCCACAATATTTTATTTTATATAAGGCGAAGATACGTTTTTCAAGTGCAACTTCAAAATGAAAATAACACCACTATACGCTATCAAATTTAACACAAAGACTAATCTGGCAATGAAGTAGTGGTAAATTGGCTTATTGACACATTGGTAAATAAATTTTATCTTTGTACCATGAGAAAATTAGCCAACGCAGAATTAGAACGTAAAAGTCTATCCGAATTTAAAGCCGCACAAAAAACACCTATCATAGTGATTTTAGACGATATTAGAAGTTTGCACAATATTGGATCTGTTTTTAGAACTTCTGATGCTTTTTTAATTGAAAAAATCTATTTATGTGGAATAACGGCTACTCCGCCCAACAAAGAAATTCACAAAACGGCACTTGGCGCAACAGAAACAGTTGTTTGGGAATATGCGAAAGACATACTGAGCGTAATTGAAAAATTGAAAGCAGAAAACGTGCACATTTGGTCAATAGAACAAACCGAAAATGCGGTTATATTAAATGAATTTATGCCCGACGCCGAAACCAAATATGCTTTAATTTTTGGCAATGAAGTAAAAGGCGTTTCTCAAGAAGCTATTAATTTATCGGATGGTGTAATTGAAATTCCACAATTAGGAAGCAAGCATTCATTGAATATTTCTGTAAGCGCAGGAATTGTGATTTGGGATTTGTTTCAAAAGCTTCAATAGAAATCTTATCATTTAAACACAAAGTTTTTTCGCAAAGAACGCTATGAATTTGTTATGATTGGAGAAATTCGGGTTTAATTAAGTGAAAAGAGACGCTTTCAGCATGATAAGTTTGGGCAAAAAAATCCGTTAAATCAGCATTGAATAGCATTAGTTTTATCCGCGTGCTAATGTAATTTTGTTGTTAATCTCATTCAACAAAAAAATATAATCTTCCTGTTTCTTCACAAAATCTAAATCGGAAACGTCTAAGATTAAAACATTTAAATCGGTTTGTGTTTTGATATAATCCAAATAACCATGATTAATTTTTTCTAAATATGCTGCAGGTATTTCTTGCTCATAACTTCTACCTCTTTTTTTAATATTTGTCAAAAGTCTATCGGTATTTTGATATAAATATACATACAAATCAGGCTTTGGCATTTCTTTATAAATGATATCAAACATCGTTTTATATAACCTAAATTCGTCTTCTTGCAGGGTAACTTTAGCAAAAATCAACGATTTAAAAATATGATAATCCGCTAATACAAAATCTTTAAACAAATCAAATTGCGCCAAATCATCTGTTAATTGTTGGTATCTATCGGCTAAAAAAGACATCTCTAATGGAAAGGCATAACGATTCTGATCTTTGTAAAACTTAGGCAAAAATGGATTATCTGCAAAACGCTCCAAGACCAATTTAGCATTATAATCTTCAGCTATTTTTCCTGCCAATGTTGTTTTTCCAGCGCCAATATTTCCTTCAATTGCTATATATTTTAAATCTTCCCAAACTATTCTTTGTAACGGACTTATCAATGTTGCTGTTTTATTTATCTCGGAAGCATCATCACAGTCAAACAACAACGTGTCGATACCTATTTGTTTTTCAGGATGTATCCAGGTAGGTGCGATTTCTTGTAAAGGATGTAAAACAAAGTTTCGACGATGCATTTGAGGATGCGGAAGTTGTAACTGAGGCATATTAATAACTTCCGACCCATATGAAATGATATCTATATCTATAACTCTTGAGGTATAACCAGGTGCATCTTGACGAATTCTACCTAATTCTTTTTCAATCTTTAGAATTTTGGTTAAAATTTTTTGTGGAGATTTTGACGAATGAACTACTACTATACAATTATAAAAATTAGCCCCTTCAAACCCCCATGAAGGTGTTTCGTAAACCGAAGAAACCTCAATAACTGTCGCTACTTTTTGATGCAGCAAGTCCACACACGATTGGAGATTTTTAAGTTTATCCCCCATATTTGTGCCTAAAGAAAGGTATATTGATTGCTGTAAATTCACTTTGTTACTTATATAAAATGGCTTTTTATCAATATTGCAAAATAACAAACATTTTTAGTTAGATTTTGATGAAAAAATAAATAGTTATGAACATGTAACTTTTTAACACTTTTTACTACCTATAAGTAATAAAAATATACTAAAAATGAATTTTATAAAAAATGTATTTGCAACTGTAGTGGGAATTTTTTTATTCTGTGTGCTTAGTTTTTTCATTTTAATTGGTATTGGCGCTGCTTTTGGGAGTAGTGAAGATGAAATAAAAATTAACGATAATTCTGTCATCGAGATAGATTTATCAAAAATTGTATTTGATTATGCGGGTCAATACAAAGATGAAAGCCCCTTACAAACTATATTAGCCGGGAAAGAAAAAATTGGTTTTATTGAAGTTCTTAACGCGATAAAAAACGCCAAAACAGACAATAAAATTAAAGGGATTTCAATTCTAAACAACCAATCTCTACTTGGTTTAGCTCAAAGTAAAGAGCTAAGAAATCAATTGGAAGATTTTAAAAAATCTGGAAAGTTTGTTTACGCGTATGCAAATTATTTCACTCAAAAAGAATATTACATTAATTCTGTTGCTAATGAAGTATTTGTAAATCCAGCCGGAGAAGTTGATTTAAAAGGATTAGGAACGGAAGTGTTATTCTTTAAAAATTTTCAAGACAAAACGGGCTTAAAAATGGAGATTATTCGCCATGGTAAATTTAAAAGTGCAGTTGAGCCCTTTTTAGCACAAGAAATGAGCCCAGAAAATAGAGAACAACTTACTGTTCTTTTGAATTCCATTTGGAAAACTATTGCTGAAGATATTGCAAAAAGCAGAAACATAACGGTTGCCCAACTTAATACTATTGCAGACAATTTGAGCGCTAGGACTCCTCAAATGGCATTAGAACAAAAATTAGTTGATAAAGTAGCCTATGAAGATGAATACCACGCTTTTTTAAAACAAAAATTAAAAGTGTTAGCAAAAGATGATTATGAAAAAGTTTCCATCACAGATTATGCTTCCAAAAATGCAATAAATGTTGACGACCTTACAAAAGATGACATTGTTGCTGTGATTTATGCACAAGGTGAAATCAATGGTGGTGAAGGTGATGTAGATTACATAGGAGAAGGTTCCATCAATCGTTCGTTAAAAGAAGCAAGAGAAGACAAAGATGTGAAAGCTATTGTGTTACGTGTAGATAGTCCAGGAGGAAACGCTTTAACTTCAGAATTGATATGGAGAGAAATTGAATTAACTAAAAAAGTAAAGCCCGTAGTCGTTTCAATGGGTAATTTAGCAGCTTCGGGAGGGTATTACATTGCGTGTGGTGCAAATGCTATTTTTGCTGAACCAACAACCATAACGGGCTCTATAGGCGTCTTTGGCATGTTGCCAAACATGAGTGAATTTGCCACTAAAATGGGAATTAACGCCGAACAAGTTAGCACACACAAAAATTCAAATGGATATTCTCCTTTTGAACCTATTTCTGATAATTACAAAACATTTGCTTTAGAAGGAATTGAAACTATTTATAAAACATTTGTAACTAGAGTGGCAACAGGTAGAAAAATGACATTTGCCCAAGTTGATGCTATTGGCCAAGGAAGAGTGTGGACAGGTTCAGATGCTTTAAAATTAGGTTTAGTTGACAAAATAGGAAATTTAGAAGCAGCTATTAAACATGCAGCCACTTTGGGTAAAAGCAACTCAT
>NZ_CALFIG010000264.1 GCF_937876455.1 uncultured Flavobacterium sp. | reverse complement strand
TTGTCTTTCATTTTTCACAAAAAAAGTGTACATTTGAGAAAGCACATTTACACCTAAATTAGCTAGCTAATTCAGATTTTAACATATCTAATAAATTAAAAAAAATGAAAATTTTCCTTTACTTGATTCCATTGCTACTAATGAATTTAACTGTTCAAGCACAAAAATATGAATTTGATTTACTCACTAAATACAATAGTAAAATTCATAATAATGTACGTGAAAGTTTAGTTTATTCTAATTCAAAGAATATGAATTATTTCATATACGTAAACAACGATTCATTAAATAAACAAGCAAAATTATATGATTTAAAAAAAATGACTTCACATAATTTTAGATTAATAGAATCAAAAACAGAAAATAATCTTTTTTTTGAATTTGTATATATCAACTCCGAAACGATAAATGTAGAAAACAGTTATCCTAGTTCTGAATTAGAAGTTAAAATCATCAATAACGATAGCATTAATAATGAAATACAAGTTGACGTATTTAAAAATAATAAACGAAAAAAAGCTGAAATGTCATTTGTATTAAAAGGAAAGAAAAATGACACCAATCTATTCCCTCTTTTCAGATTTAGTTGTTTGCATCCTTTTGAATTCAATCAAAATTTAAATCTATCAGAAAAAATAATTGTTGAAAGTGCAAAAGGAATTACATTATCTGGTGAATCAATTGAGTATAATTTAGTGTATTTTGAAGTAGTAAAATTTGAAATTCTAATACCAATTTACAAAAAAAATAATGACTAACATATCTTTATTTAATACTTAGCTTATAATTAGAATAGATGTTTTATTTTTGGTCTTATTACTCAATCCCTTTTACCCCGCTCACGCACAATTCCTATCGCATGAGAACCTAAAAAGCAATACTCCATTTAAAAACACACTAGACGTCACTCCCACACAAAACCACTCCATTAAACGTGAGTCAAAATTAAAAAACACGCTCTCTTATACCTTTCATTTTTCACAAAAAAAGTGTACATTTGCACCTCAAAATACACACCTATGTTAGACAGATTACAGTATGTAAAACAACGTTTTGACGAAATTTCAGATTTAATTATTCAACCAGATGTAATTGCTGATCAAAAACGCTATGTACAGTTAAACAAAGAATACAAAGACTTAAAAGCACTTGTTGAAAAACGAGAAGAATATATTAATGTAGTAGGCAATATTGAAGAAGCCAAAGAAATCATAGCAGACGGCTCGGATGCTGAAATGGTAGAAATGGCAAAAATGCAATTAGACGAAGCCCAAACACGCTTACCTCAACTGGAAGAAGAAATCAAATTCATGTTGATTCCTAAAGACCCAGAAGACGCTAAAAACGTAATGGTAGAAATCAGAGCAGGAACAGGTGGCGACGAAGCTTCTATTTTTGCAGGCGATTTATACCGCATGTACACTAAATATTGTGATGCTAAAGGTTGGCGAACATCTGTTGTAGACATGAACGAAGGAACATCGGGTGGTTTCAAAGAAGTTATTTTTGAAGTAACGGGTGAAGATGTATATGGCACCTTAAAATATGAAGCGGGAGTGCATCGTGTACAACGTGTTCCTCAAACCGAAACACAAGGGCGTGTGCATACCTCAGCCGCAACAGTAATGGTATTGCCAGAAGCAGAAGAATTTGACGTACAAATTGACATGAATGATGTTCGGGTAGATTTTTTCTGTTCGTCTGGGCCTGGTGGACAATCAGTAAATACTACAAAATCTGCGGTGCGTTTAACCCATATCCCAACAGGATTAGTAGCGCAATGTCAGGATCAAAAATCACAACATAAAAATAAAGATAAAGCATTAGAAGTATTGCGTTCGCGTTTATATGAACAAGAATTAGCTAAGAAAGAAGCAGAAGATGCTACTAAACGTACTTCGCAAGTAAGTAGCGGTGACCGTTCGGCTAAAATTAGAACCTATAACTATGCACAAGGAAGAATTACCGACCATAGAATTGGGTTAAGTATTTTTGATTTAGATGGCTTTATGAATGGTAACCTTCACAAAATGATTGATGAATTGCAATTAGTAGCCAATACCGAAAAATTAAAAGAAAGTGAAGTATTTTAATTAAGTAAAGGTATAAAGATGATAGGTAAAGACAACTTTTACTTTTAAAAAACAATAACACATTATGACAATAACACAATTGCACTACGTACTAGCCGTAGCTGAATATAAAAACTTTACACTTGCCGCAGACAAATGTTTTGTTACACAGCCTACGTTAAGTATGCAAATTCAAAAGCTTGAAGAAGAACTAGATATTCAAATTTTTGATAGAACAAAAAAACCAATTGGGTTAACTGATGTGGGTGAAAAAATTGTAGTGCAAGCAAAAAACATTGTTAATGAAGCGAACCGTATTAAAGATATTGTTGACCAACAAAAAGGTTACATAGGCGGCGATTTTAAAGTGGGTATTATTCCTACCGTAATGCCTACCCTATTACCTATGTTTTTAACCACGTTTATTAAAAAGTATCCAAAAGTAAATGTAATCATTGAAGAATTAACGACCAATGAAATCATTAACAAGCTAAAAAATGGTCATCTAGATTGTGCTATTGCTGCCACACCACTTGACGAAGAAAAACTTAAAGAAATTGTTTTATACTACGAGCCTTTTGTGGCCTATGTTCCTGAAAACAGTTTGAATAGTACTAAAAAAGAAATAGAAGTTACTGATTTAGACAGTGAAAAAATCTTATTGTTACAAGACGGACATTGTTTTAGAAATAGCATTTTAAATTTATGTAAAGCGTCTAATTTAGATCAAGACCAACATTTTCATTTAGAAAGTGGTAGTTTTGAAACATTAATTAAATTATCTGACGAAGGATTAGGCACTACACTACTCCCTTATTTACACACCTTAGATTTAAATGAAAAAAACAAAAAGAAATTAAAATCTTTTGTTAACCCAAAACCTGCACGTGAAGTGAGTTTAATTTTTCCAAAAAACGAATTGAAAATTCACATTATTGATGCGCTACGCACTACTATTCAAGGAGTTGTAAGAGGAGCTATTGCTTTTAGTGATGTAGAGATTATTAGCCCGAAATAAATACAATTTGGGATTTACGATTTGGGATTTACGATTTGGGATTTACGATTTGGGATTTGGGATTTGGGATTTACGAATTATTTAGATTTCTAAATCACATTTACATCACCTTTACCTTCTCTAATTATTACTGGTTCATTACCTGTTAAATCAATGATGGTTGAGGGGATATTTTCACCATAGCCGCCATCAATGACTAAATCTACTTTATTTTGCCATTTTTCAAAGATTAATTCAGGATCGGTTGAGTATTCAATAACCTCATCTTCATCGTGTATAGAAGAAGAAACTATAGGATTACCAAGTTGCTCCACTATTTGACGCACAATAGTATTGTTGGGCACACGAATACCTACCGTTTTTTTCTTCCTAAACTCCTTTGGTAAATCATTATTTCCTGGCAAAATGAACGTATAGGGACCTGGCAATGCGCGTTTTAAAATTTTAAACGTCGGTGTATCGATTTGCTTTACATAATCGGAAAGGTTGCTTAAACTTGAACAAACAAAAGAAAAATTAGCTTTTTCAAGTTTAATTCCTTTTAATTTTGCTAATCGTTCCAATGCACGAGAATTGGTAATATCACAACCTAATCCATATACCGTATCTGTAGGATAAATCACTAATCCACCATTTTTCAGCACATTCACTACTTTTTTAATAGCCGCTTCACTGGGGTTATCTTCGTATATTTTTATAAATTCTGACATCTTGTTTTGTTTCAAGTTTAGTTTGTTTCATTCTTCTCGATACATTTTTATTCCGCTTCACTACATAAAAACACTCGAAGTGACGAAACTTAATTCGTTATAGTATTAATGACACTTTTTTAACGTCAGCTCGAGTGGTTTTTCGTAATAAAATGAAGAAAAACTGTATCGAGAGCTTAAACAACTTAATCTACTTACTTCTCGATACATTTTTATTCCGCTTCACTGCATAAAAACACTCGAAGTGACGAAATTACCCAATCACTTCCAACTTTGCAAAACGTAACAACAATTTTTTTAAACCTCCAACATCAAATCGAATTTCTGCTTTTTTATCGGCACCCACACCTTCTAAATTTACAATTTCACCTTTACCAAAACGCTCGTGTATCACAATATTTCCAATGGCTAAATTACTATCTACTGAACTGTTTTTTGCATTAGAACCACTACTACTCATTGGCTTCAACCTTCTAATATTTACTGAAGAAATAGGTTCTTGACTTGAAATATAAGTTGGTGGTGTACCACCAATAGGTTTAGACAATCGCAATTTTGATTTGTCAATTTCTCCGAAAATATCAATATCCATCATCGATTTATAACGATATGATGTATCCATAGGGTTCAAGAAGTCTAAATACTTTTCCTCTATTTCCTCAATGAATCGAGAAGGCTCACTGTCAACTAATTTACCCCATCGGTATCTTGATTGTGCATAGGTTAAATAGGCCTGATGTTCGGCACGGGTTAGCGCTACATAAAACAATCTTCGCTCCTCTTCCAATTCACTTCTTGTGTTTAAACTCATTGCACTTGGAAAGAGATCTTCTTCCATGCCCACAATAAACACATGCGGAAATTCTAACCCTTTTGCCAAATGAATGGTCATTAAAGCTACTCTATCGTCATCACCTGTGTCTTTGTCTAAATCTGTTGCTAAAGCGACATCTTCTAAAAATTCGGACAAAGAACCTCTGGCGCCATCTATTTCCTTTTGTCCTTCGGTAAAATCTTTTATACCATTTAGTAACTCTTCAATATTCTCAATTTTAGCAATTCCCTCAGGTGTGCCGTCTTTTTTTAATTCTTGAACTAGTCCTGTTTTTTTAGTAACATGATCTGTCAAATAAAACGCATCTTGGTTTTCATTAATTACCTGAAAACTTTGAATCATGGTAACAAAATCTTGCAAACGCTGTTTAGTACCCGCATTTAATTTTAGGTCTATTTTATCAATATGTTGCATGACTTCAAAAATAGAACGCTTGTAGTGATTAGCCGCTACAGTTAATTTTTCAACGGTAGTATCGCCAATTCCACGGGCGGGATAATTAATTACACGAACTAAAGCTTCTTCATCTTTTGGGTTAATAACTAATCGCAAATAAGCCAAGACATCTTTGATTTCTTTACGCTGGTAAAAAGATAAACCGCCATAAATACGATAAGGGATATCTCTCTTTCGCAAAGCATCTTCCATGGCTCTTGATTGTGCATTGGTACGATATAAAATAGCAAAATGATTGTTTGGCAATTGATTTTGCATTTTTTGTTCAAATAGGGTGGCTGCAACAAATCTTCCTTCTTCACCATCTGTTACACTACGATGCACTTTTATTTTTGGACCATCTTCATTAGACGTCCAAACAATTTTATCTAACTTCGTTTTGTTTTTATCTATAACATTGTTAGCGGCTTCTACGATATTTTTACTCGAACGGTAATTTTGTTCTAATCGATAGGTTTGTACCCCTTCATAATCTTTTTGAAAATTCAAAATATTATTGATATTAGCCCCTCTAAACGCATAAATACTTTGTGCATCATCACCTACTACACATATATTTTGAAAACGATCCGATAACGCTTTTACTATTAAATACTGTGAATGATTGGTGTCTTGGTACTCATCAACTAAAATATATCTAAAACGATCTTGGTATTTGGCTAATACGTCTGGAAAACGATTTAATAGTTCATTGGTTTTTAAAAGCAAATCATCAAAATCCATAGCCCCAGATTTAAAACAGCGATCCACATAATTTTGATAAATTTCACCCATACGTGGTTTTTTGCTCATCGCATCGGCTTCTTGTAATTCTGGATTATTGAAATAAGCCCTTACCGTAATTAATGAGTTTTTATATTGTGAAATACGTCCTAATATTTGTTTAGGCTTATAGACATCTTTATCTAATTGCATTTCTTTTATGATTTGGCCTAATAAACGAACCGAATCTTGTGTATCATAAATGGTAAAATTTGAAGGATAGCCTAAACGTTCCGCTTCAATACGCAATATTTTTGCAAAAACAGAGTGAAAAGTTCCCATCCATAAATTTTTAGCTTCATTACTTCCTACGATACTAGCAATTCGATTTTTCATTTCTCGAGCCGCTTTATTCGTAAACGTTAAGGCTAAAATATTAAATGCATCTACTCCTAAACTCATAAGATAAGCTATACGCATAGTGAGCACACGTGTTTTGCCTGAACCTGCACCTGCAATAACAATCATAGGGCCGTCTTTTTGCAAAACAGGAGCGCGCTGTGCCTCGTTTAACTGATCAATGTATTTTTGCATCATAAATTATCTCTAAACTACAAAAATACGTTTCTATCTCTTTATGAGCAACGTAAAAAAAGTGATTTTTAGATATTTTATCAACAGATTAAAATATAATTGTGCCATATAAACATATTTTGTAATTTGCACCATCAAATTTTACACCTATGGCCTTAGAAGATAAAATCTTAGAAATTGTTACGTATACTTTACCCGCACTTATTACAGGTGGTGTAGCTTTTGTAATGCTACAGAAATTTTTTTACAATGAAGAGCAAAAAAGAAAATTTGAATTGTTGCGCGAAAATCAAAAACAAGCCTTACCTATTCGTCTACAGGCCTATGAGCGTATGGTTCTATTTTTAGAACGAATTAATCCTATTAATTTAATGATGCGAGTGGAACCCAAGTCATTAGATGCACCAAGTTATGCTACGTTATTGATTCACGCTATACAAACTGAATATGACCATAACATTTCACAACAAATCTATATTACTCATGACTGTTGGGAAGTTATTATGAAAGCTAAAAACAGTGTGATAGCACAAATACGAACTTTTTCCCTAGAAGAGAATTGCCAAACGGGTGAAGAACTTCGCACTATACTACTCACAGAATTGACTCAAACAGAATCGGCAAGTGCTGTTGCTATTGGCTTTATTAAAGAAGAATTGAAACGCGTATTTTAATTGTTTTCGTTTAAAAATTTCAAATATAATGTTTGCATAGCTAAAGATGCATTTTCGGCAAGTTGTGCTACTTTTTGTCTATACGTTTCATCTTGTAACAAAGCCCTAATTTTGGTTCTCGCAAATAACGTAAACTGCCATTTATGATGTACTGTTGCTTTAAATAATAACTCTATTACACGTTCGTCATTAGGAGCCAATCTCACTAAAACTTCCAATGCATTTTGACGCACACTACTCTCATTAGTAACGTCGGCATATGCAAGCAATTCTTTAAAAAAAACATCCCTTTCTGAAGCCTTATACCCATTAGAGCGATAAGCCAATTGTAACCAAGTTGTTCTAAAACTTTTGTCGTTCAATCCAATCATTTTAGCTGTTTGTTTTAAATACTTCTGTTGAGCTTCTGGAAATGAATTACACAACCTAAAGAGCGCCATTTCTTTTGTTCGATAAGAAGGATCTTCAAGCAATGTTTCAATTATTTCTTTATGAGTCAAAGGAATAGTTTCTGTTGTTTCAATAATCGCTTGACGGACTTCCCAACCTTGATTTAAACCTAAATCAATTAACTCTTTTTTATCTTTAAAAGGAGTAGTTGCTAGTTTATAAAACACCCACTGCTTTACTGGAAAATATACATTTGATTGAAGAATTGAAGTATAATAACGCATATCTACTTTCTTTTTTGAAAGTTCAAGCAGGGTTGCTAAAGCGTTGTTTTTTTTCAAATAAACAGTTGCTACTTCCATATCAAAATCTGCACTTTCTAACCATTTTTTGCGAAAATCATCTACATTATAAAGCGGAGCAATTTTATGTATTTCGGCTAAAAAATCTTCGGTAGTAGCATTTTTAAACTGATGTTTTTTCAAGTATCGTTTAACAGCTTTTTGAAATTTTTTCGAGCCAATATCTTCTCGCAGCACATGTAAAGCCCAAGCCCCTTTTTTATAATAAGACAAGGCACTCGCTTTTTCACTTAAAATAGGAATTGTATCTGTTGCTGAAGCGCTTTTTAATTGCGTAGCGTATTCATACAATTCATGGTAAAAATAATCGTCACCAAAAATATGTCTTTCAGCTAATAAGGCATAATACGTTGCAAAACCTTCTTGTAACCAATGGTGTTTACCTGATTGAGCTGTAACTAAATCTCCAAACCATTGGTGCGCCAATTCGTGTGCATTAACATTGCAGTAATTCCTATCGTTAAATCCAATACTATCCACTACAAAATCTTGTGCAAAGATAGTTGAAGTCGTATTTTCCATACCTGCATACAAAAAATCTCTTACGGGTACTTGACGGTAAATTTTCCAAGGATACTTCACACCTATTTCTTGCTCTAAATAATCAAAAATCTGTTTTGAATAACGATATGTAGGTTCTAACTTTGAAAAATCACTTTGGCATACATAAAACTCTAAGGGTGTACCCGATTTACTTCTAGTGGCTTGCTTAGCAAAATTACCAATTGTAAGCATTACCAAATAAGAAGACATAGGTTTTTGCATTTGATAATTTCTGGTAATATCGTTTACACCTCTACTCCAACTTATAGTGTTTTTCTCAAAATTCAATTTACCATTAGATAATGCAATAGGATCAAATTGAAATTTATCCATATTCACATAATATTTAATAGTTATACCGAAAACTACTTTCTCATTCACATCATCAAAACTTGGCAACCAATGACTCGTATATTTTCCTTGTCCTTGTGTCCAAATTTGGTAATCATTAACGTCTCCAATAAAATATAAAGTTTGTTTTGGAATTGCTTTATAATTAAATTGCAGGGTGTTCTTTCCTTTTTTAAAACCTTCAAAAAGTACAAGCTGTTTAGACGTATTTAGATATTTTACCTCCTTGCCATTAATTTGAACACCCGTAAAATTCATTTGCTTAGCATCTATTTTTATTGAATCAATAGAAGAAAGAACTTTGAAATCAAGTTGTACAAAACCGGTTATCGATTTTTCTTCAAAATTCGGATACAAAATAGCATTACATGTCAAAAAATCAACATATTTTGTTTGTTGCGAAAAGGTTATAATGGAAAAAAGAAGAAATAGATAGCGCATAAAATGAAATTTGATAAAAACAAAGATACACAGAGATTTTCAAAATTTGGAAAATAAAACTATCTTCGCTAAGTGAGAAAATCACTAATTACTGAATATGAACTTACTAGAAACTCCTATAGAATATCTTAAAGGCGTTGGTCCTCAACGAGGCGATTTGTTACGCAAGGAGCTTTCTATTCATAAATATGGTGATTTAATTAATCTGTACCCTAACAGATATATTGACAGAACGCGCTATTATAAGATAAACCAACTTACCAATAGCAACTCTGAAGTTCAAATTGTAGGTAAAATAATCCACATAAAAACCGTAGAACAAGGAAAAGGCAAATCTAGATTAGTGGCAACGTTTGTAGATGATACAGGACAAATGGAATTGGTTTGGTTTCAAGGACAAAAATGGATTAAAGAGAGTTTAAAACTCAATGTTGTATATGTTATTTTTGGAAAAGTGACCCAATTTGGCGCAACTTTTAACATGGCACATCCCGAACTTGAACTACTTGAAGCGCATAAATCAAGTTTACGAAGTGCTATGCAACCCGTTTACCCAAGCACAGAGAAATTAACAAACAAAGGAATCAACAGCAGAGTGATTTCTAAACTAATGCAACAATTGTTTTTAGAAACACAAGCTTTATTCTCAGAAACCTTACCTCAAAGTATCCTTGAAGAACTAAAGTTAATTCCTAAAAATGCCGCATTATTCAATATTCATTTTCCTAAAAGTCAAGATCTACTTGCCAAAGCACAATTTCGATTAAAGTTTGAAGAGCTATTTTTTATTCAGTTACAATTAATCAGTAAAAATTTAATTCGAAAACATAAAATTAAAGGACAGCCTTTTGAAAAAGTAGGCGATACATTTACTACTTTCTATAAAAATCATTTACCCTTTGAGCTTACAAATGCACAAAAAAAAGTACTCAAAGAAATCAGAAATGACTTAGGGAGCCATGCACAAATGAATCGATTATTACAAGGCGATGTAGGAAGTGGAAAAACTATTGTAGCATTAATGTGCATGCTTTTAGCAAAAGATAACGGATTTCAAAGTTGCTTAATGGCACCTACTGAAATACTTGCTACACAACACTATAATGGATTAGTTGAATTATTAAATTTTGAAGTTACAGGACTGAATATCAATATAAAACTACTTACTGGCTCAACAAAAACTTCAGATAGAAAAATACTTCATGAAGAACTGGAAAACGGCACATTAGACATTTTAATAGGAACCCATGCCGTGCTAGAAGACAAAGTACAATTTAAAAATTTAGGTTTAGCAATTATAGATGAACAACATCGCTTTGGGGTAGAACAACGAAGTAAATTATGGAAAAAAGCACCTATTCCTCCTCACGTTTTAGTGATGACCGCTACGCCTATTCCTCGAACTTTAGCCATGAGTTTATATGGTGATTTAGATATATCTGTAATTGATGAATTACCACCAGGAAGAAAACCCATTCAAACTGTACACCGCTTTGATAGTCATCGTTTACAAGTGTGGAAGTTTTTAAAAGATGAAATCGCAAAAGGACGTCAAGTTTACATTGTATATCCCTTAATTCAAGAATCTGAAAAAATGGATTTTAAAGATTTAATGGATGGGTATGAAAGCATTTCTAGAGATTTTCCGCTTCCTACTTATTCCGTTTCAATGGTACATGGCAAAATGAAACCCGCAGATAAAGAGGCAGAAATGAAGCGATTTGCTGAAGGAAAAACTAACATTATGATTGCTACCACGGTTATTGAAGTGGGTGTAAATGTGCCCAATGCAAGTGTGATGGTTATTGAAAGTGCCGAAAGATTTGGTTTATCGCAATTACATCAATTAAGAGGGCGTGTAGGTCGTGGAGCTGATCAAAGTTATTGTATATTAATGACTGGATTTAAATTAAGTGAAGATACCAAAACCCGACTTGAAACCATGGTACGAACAAACGACGGGTTTGAAATTGCAGAAGTAGATTTAAAATTGCGTGGCCCTGGAGACATTATGGGAACGCAACAAAGCGGCGTACTTAACTTACAGATTGCCGACTTGGTAAAAGACCGAGATATACTTCAAGTTGCACGCCATATAGCTATTCGCGTTTTAAAAGAAGATCCAAGTATGAGCAAACATGAACATGTAAAAATGAAGGAAGTTTTTATTGAATTAACCAAGAAGAAAAACATTTGGAATTACATCAGTTAATTGATAAATAATACCGAAAAAAAATATTTTTTCAAGTGTTAAAAAAATCTTAAAGCACAAATAATCGCCTGTAATAAATTATTTTTGAGGCATAAAATATCCCTAATTTCAGAAACTTTAATTATGACACGTAAATCAATCATTATTACTTTATTTATAATAACCCTAGGCAGTTTAATAACGTACCGTGTTGTGAAAAATAGCGCTCAAAACGACAAAGGAGGTAAATCCGACAAAAAACCACCTATGAAAGTTACAGGAATGCTTATTAAACCTGAAAATTTCACCAATACTTTAGCGTTATCAGGCTCGATTGAAGCTAACGAACAAATTAATTTGCATAGTGAAGTATCTGGAATTGTAACAACAATTGGATTTAAAGAAGGAAGCATCGTACAAAAAGGACAACTTTTAGTAAAAATAGACGACACAGAACTTCGTGCGCAACTGCGTCAAGCAAAAACAAAAGAAAATTTAGCCAGTGAAAACGCCCGTCGCGCAAAACTCTTGCTTGAAAAAGAAGCCATTAGTCAAGAAGAATATGATATTGCAACAGCTGATTACAGAAGCATGAAGGCGCAAACACAAGTCATTCAAGCGCAAGTAGCCAAAACTTCAATTAAAGCGCCATTTACGGGAAAAATAGGCCTGCGAACTATTTCCCCAGGAACATACATTACTCCTACTACCGAAATTGCAAGCCTTGTCAATTCAAACATAGTAAAAATTGCATTTTCAATTCCTGAAAAATATGCTAATGATTTAAAATTAAACACTGAAATTAGTTGCAGTGTGCCAAATAGTTCTGAAACATTTACAGCTAAAATTTATGCTATAGAACCTAGTATCGAAACCAACACAAGAACATTGAAAATAAAAGCACAAGCGACTAATTCTAATGGAAAATTAGTGCCGGGAACATTTGCAAAAGTAACGCTTCCTATAAAGAATATAGAAAATGCCATACGCATTCCTTCAGAGTGTGTTGTAGCTGTTCAAGAAGGAAAAAAAGTTTTTATTGCTAATCATGGTAAAGCTAAAGAAATACACATAGAAACCTTAACCCGAACTGAAAAAGATGTCATTGTTACTTCTGGCTTAAAAGCAGGGGATACTTTGATTACAACAGGCATCATGTCCTTAAAAAATGAAGCGGAGATTAAAGTGAAAGTTAAATAAAATGTACAAATCACGAATTACGAATTACGAATTTTACATCGTTAATCCAAAATCGTTAATCCAAAATCATAAATCGTAAATTCAAATGAGTTTATCAACCTTAAGTATAAAAAGACCTGTTTTTACTATTGTAGTCAATCTAACAATTATTCTTTTCGGAATCATTGGTTATTCGTATCTTGGTGTACGAGAATTTCCATCTATTGATCCCGCACAGATATCGGTACGTACAAATTACACAGGCGCCAATGCAGCTATTATTGAATCGCAAATCACTGAGCCTTTAGAAAAAGCAATCAATTCTATTGATGGTATTCGAAATATAACTTCCTCTAGTAACCAAGGTAGTAGCACAATTACTGTTGAATTTAAATTAGAAAAAGATTTAGAAGAAGCGGCTAATGATGTTCGTGATAAAGTATCACAAGCAGTTAGAAGTTTACCACAAGATATCGATGCACCACCCGTTGTGGCTAAAGCAGATGCAGATTCGGATCCAATTATTACGATGACCGTACAAAGCGACACAAAAAATGCCTTGGATTTGAGTGATTATGCCGAAAATGTTATTGCAGAACGTTTACAAACCATTCCTGGTGTAAGTAGTGTTCAAATTTGGGGTCAAAAACGTTATGCGATGCGTCTGTGGCTCGACCCAATAAAATTAGCTTCTTATGGTGTAACGGTAAGCGAAGTTAGAAATGCGCTTCAAAAGCAAAACGTAGAATTACCTTCTGGAAAATTAACTGGAAACAATACAGAACTGACAGTTAAAACCATAGGTAACTTAGCCTCTGAAAAAGAGTTTAATGACATTATCATTCTTTCTGATGGAGAAAAAATTGTGCGCTTTAGTGATGTAGGTACCGCAACATTAGAAGCAGAAAATTTAGAAACTAAATTGAGTGCAAATGGACAAGCTATGGTGGGTTTAGCTATAGTTCCTCGACCAGGGTCTAACTATTTAGACATTGCAGATGAATTTTACAAGCAATTTAACCAATTACAAAAAGATTTACCCAAAGATATTCAACTAAATATTGCATTAGACAACACACTTTTTATCAAGAAATCCGTTGTTGAAGTAGCCGAAACTTTACTAATTTCTATCATTTTAGTCATCTTAATCATATTCTTATTCTTTAGAGATTGGGCTATTGCCTTCCGACCATTAATTGATATTCCTGTTTCCTTAATTGCTACATTTTTTATCATGTATTTATGTGGCTTTTCGGTTAATGTGTTAACCTTATTAGCTATTGTGTTAGCGACAGGACTAGTGGTTGATGATGGAATTGTTGTCACGGAAAATATATTTAAAAAGGTGGAAGAAGGTCTCTCCCCTATTCAAGCTGCTATTAAAGGGTCCAATGAAATCTTTTTTGCGGTTATATCTATTTCTATCACTTTAGCGGCCGTTTTCTTACCAATTGTTTTTTTGGAAGGATTTGTGGGGCGTTTGTTTAGAGAATTTGGAATTGTAATAGGTGCAGCTGTTTTAATTTCTGCTTTTGTATCTTTAACATTAACACCTATGTTAAACGCCTATTTAATGAAAGAAGGCGGACATAAACGCACCAAATTTTATGATTTTACTGAACCGTATTTTGTGCGGCTGAATGAGGGATACAATAGTGCATTACAACGTTTTATGTTAAAAAAATGGTGGAGTTACCCTATTGTGTTATTATGTATGGGATTGATTGTATTATTTTTTACCATTTTACCCAAAGAAACTGCTCCTTATGATGATAGAAGTTTAGTCATCGCCAGTATTACTGCACCCGAAGGAGCTTCTTATGAATATACAGACCGTTTCATGCAAGAATTAGGGCAAATGATAAATGACTCTATTCCTGAAAAGAAAATTGTTTTAGTTGTTACTGCTCCTGGCTTCTTAACGTCATCAGTAAATACAGGACGTGTGCGTTTGGCTTTAAAAAATCCTGAAGAGCGTAACGCTTCTCAAAAAGAAATAGCAGAAAAGTTAACCAAATGGAGTAAGAAATTTTCTCAAGCCAAAGTAAATTTTTCAGAACAACCAACTATTTCTGTGAACAAAAGAGGCGGTATGCCTATTCAATATATCATTCAAGCGCCAAATTTTGAAAAACTTCGTGAAAAAATTCCTCAATTTATGGAATTAGCGAATCAAAACGAGACTTTTTCAAATGTGGATGTGAACTTAAAATTTAACAAGCCAGAAATTAATATTACAATAGATAGAGAAAAAGCACAAAGTTTAGGTGTTTCTGTTATGGATATTGCCCAGACGTTGCAATTATCCTTAAGCGGACAACGATTTGGCTATTTTATGAAAAATGGTAAACAATATCCAGTTATAGGTCAGTTTGAAGACATTGACAGAGCCGACCCATTAGATATTACCTCTATGTTTGTAAAAAATAATAAAGGACAATTAATTCAATTAGATAATGTTGTATCCGTGGAAGAACAAAGTAATCCTCCACAACTCTACCATAATAACAGATACATGTCGGCAACGGTTTTTGCAGGATTAGCACCTGGAAAAAGTATTAATGATGGTATTAATGCAATGAATGAAATTAAAGATAATGTGCTAGACGCTAGTTTTACAACCGATTTAGGCGGAGAATCCAGAGATTTTGTAGAAAGTAGTTCAAATACAGCCTTTGCATTTGGTTTAGCTTTACTTTTAATTTATTTGATATTAGCCGCACAATTTGAAAGTTTTGTAGATCCACTAATCATCATATTAACTGTTCCTATGGCAGTTGCTGGAGCCTTATTTTCATTATGGTTATTTGGACAAACATGGAATATATTTAGTCAAATTGGCACCATCATGCTTATTGGCTTGGTTACTAAAAATGGAATTTTAATTGTTGAATTTGCCAATCAGTTACGTACACAAGGCAAACCAAAATATCAAGCCATAATTGAAGCTTCAACTTCTCGATTACGACCTATTTTAATGACAAGTTTAGCTATTGCACTCGGGGCCTTACCTATTGCTTTGTCATTGGGTGCGGCATCTATGAGTAGAATAGGTATGGGAGTAGTTATTGTGGGAGGAACATTATTTTCCTTACTCTTAACATTATTTGTCATCCCTGCTTTCTATCTCATGTGGTCAAAAATAAAAACAAAACGACCAGATTTTGACAGCCTGGATGAAAATTAAACTAATGAGATAGCCATTCACAAGAAGTTTTTAGATATTGTTATCAAAAAAGAAAAAAGAAAACTAGGTTGACCGTTTGGAAATAAATTTATACTAAATGAAAAAAATAAACATATACATTTACTTAATTTGTTTTTGTTGTTTCACTTCAAAAGCACAAGAAAAATTAACGCTACAAGAAGCTATTACTATTGCATTAGAAAATAATTATGCCATTAAAATTGCTAAAAATGAAGCTAAAGTGGGTGAAATAAATAATGCCATTGGAAATGCCGGTATATTACCAAATGTGAGTGCTACTTTCACTAAAAACAATAGTATATTAAATACAACCCAAACACAATCAGGTGGCACAGAACGAACATTGGATGGTGCCAAAAACATGAATATGAATTATGGTATAGGTTTAGATTGGACACTTTTTGATGGTATGCGCATGTTTGCACGTAAAGAGCGTTTTGAAAATCTAGAAAAACAAGGTGAAGCAAATTTAAAGCGTACTATCTACACCAAGGTAAGTGACGTATATAGGGTATACTATGATATTGTACAGCAACAACAACAATTACAAGCTATTGACACAGCCATTAGTATTTCGAAACAAAGAGTTACACTATTAAAAAATAAATTTAGTATTGGAAAAGTATCTAAATTAGAAGTTCTAAATAGTGAAGTAGACTTACAAGCAGACGAGAGTTTGAAAATACAACTACAAACCACTCTTAAAGCTTCAAAAATAAAATTAAATGAATTATTAGCACGAGACTTAAAACTTGATTTTATTGTTAATGAGGTGATAAAATATGATCCATCAATTAACTATGACGAATTAGTTTCACTTGCTCAAAAACAAAATCCGGAACTACAAGCTCAGATAATTGCAAAAAAACTAGCCGATATTAATTTAAAAGAAATAAAAGGCACTCGATATCCAACAATACGTGTGACTTCTGGCTATAACTTTACACGAAGTGAAGCCTCTTTAGGATTTGTAACCCAATCAACGGGTAAGGGATTTATTTATGGCATCAATGCTTCTGTACCTCTTTTTAATGGAAATAATCAAAATCGAAATGAAAAAACAGCCAAACTAGGTGTTGAAAATGCACAATTTACTTTGGAACAACTCAAACAAACGATTTCATCACAATTAGCAATTGCTTTTGAAAATTATCAGGCCCAATTAAAATTGGTTCAACTTGAAGAAAAAAACGTTGCACTAGCTAAGCAAAATTTAGACATTACGCTGGCTAAGTATAAAATTGGTACACTTACACCTATCGAATTACGTACGGCTCAACAAAACTATATAGATGTATTAGTTCGATTTAGCAATGCGCAATATCTAACAAAAATGGCAGAAATCAATTTGAAAGAATTAGCAGGTACTTTAAAATTATAGTTTAATGTAGCATTTCGTTTGTTTTTTTTTTACTACTTTAGTAAAAAACAAATAACTATCTACATATGAAAAACAGTGTTAAATTTTTATTAGGTTTACTATTCATAGGCATGTTTTCAAGCTGTACTAAAAAAAGCACAGTTGAAAATGACTATTTTGCTCAGTCATCTGATAGTATCCAAAATGGAGGTATAAAGATTATACCTATCACTACCCCAAAAGGAAGCTTTAACGTTTGGACAAAACGTATTGGAAACAATCCAAAAGTAAAAGTATTATTGCTAAATGGTGGTCCTGGTGCCACTCATGAATATTTTGAATGTTTTGAAAACTTTTTACCTGCAGAAGGCATAGAATTTATTTACTATGATCAATTGGGTTGTGGCAATTCAGACAATCCAAATGATATAGCTATGTGGGATTTAGGTCGTTATGTAGAAGAGGTAGAACAAGTGCGAATTGCTTTAGGACTAGACGAAAACAACTTTTACCTACTCGGTCATTCGTGGGGCGGAATTTTAGCCATGGAATACAGTCTAAAATACCAAAAGCACATGAAAGGCCTCATCATTTCAAACATGATGTCTAGTTGCCCAGAATATGGAAAATATGCCGACGAAGTCTTGGCTAATCAAATGAATCCAGCTGTACTAGCCGAAATTGAAAAAATTGAAGCGGCTAAAGATTTTACTAATCCACGCTACATGGAATTATTACTTCCTAATTTCTACGAAAAACATATTCTACGTTTTCCAGCAAAAGATTGGCCTGAACCTGTTAACCGTTCATTTGCCAAAATGAATAATTCATTATATGTAACGATGCAAGGTCCTAGTGAATTTGGAGTATCTGGAAAATTAGAAAAATGGGATCGTAAAGCCCAATTAAAAGACATCGCCATTCCTACCTTAATAATTGGAGCTAAACACGACACTATGGATCCAAAGCACATGGAAGCCATGTCAAAATTAGTTCAAAAAGGAACTTACCTATTTTGTACTAAAGGCAGTCACATGTGTATGTATGACGACCAAAAAACCTATTTTAAAGGGCTGATAGATTTTTTAAAAAAATAAAAAAAGCGACCAATGGTCGCTTTTTTTTGTATATTGCTTCTACAAAACCAAAAGAATGAAAAATAAAGCACTTCTTTTTACGCCACAATTAACACATGAAAAGTCGTTAAAAACGCTAGTGGAAAACAGAACTATATTTTCACTAGACCATTGTGAATTAAATATTTTTGAAACCTATCAAGAATCGGAATTAGTCCCCTTAAAATTTAACGATTTAGTGGTAACTAGTATGTTGCGGGGTAAAAAAGTAATGCATTTATTTGAAGACCCTAGTTTTGAGTATTTACCAGGTGAAACTGTAATTGTACCTTCTAATGTGGAAATGAAAATAGATTTCCCAGAAGCTTCAAAAGACAATCCAACACAATGTATTGCTTTAGCGATTGACAATAATATTATTTTGAATACATTAGATTTTTTAAATGAAAAATATCCTAAAGAAGGTAAATCTAATAATTGGAAATTAGATCATGAAAATTATTTTTTTTACAATAATATTGAATTAGCAAGTACCATTAATAAACTCATCAAAGAATGTATGGGTAGTTCCTTAACAAAAGACGCTATAGCCGATTTAACCCTACAAGAATTAATCATCAGAATCATTCAAACACAAACCACCAAACGTTTTGAAAATAAAACATTCCTAGATAGCAATAGTCCGATTACACCAGCGATTGAATATATCAAAAGCAACATTCGAGAAACGATAAATTTGAAAGATTTGAGCGATAAAGCTTGTATGAGTACTACTTCATTTTATCGCTATTTTAAAAGAGAATTAGGCATGAGCCCGATTGAATTCATTCTAAACGAAAAGATAAAATACGCCAAAAAACTACTGAGCAATCCCAACATTCAAGTCAACGAAGTTTCGTATGCAACAGGTTTTGAAGATTGCGTAGGATTAACTCAATCGCGTCTTCCAGTTCAGATCACTATTTCTCAGTATCAACCTACCTCTGGACTTGGAGTAGGAAATGGATCTACCCCCCCTTCTTCTACTCCTTCCGGGGGTCTTCGCAGCACCTTGTCTACGCCCGCTCAATTTATGAGCCAACAAATTCGTTTGCAGGTACGTGTGTTATCTGGGACTCAATCTTTGACCATTACTCCTCCTGCCGCCGCGGGTATTACCTGTCCCAATGGTAATCCTTATCTTTGGTTAGCGTTTGAACAGAATGCACAAACGGGCGTTATTACCATTCCAAATAGTGGAGCTGGAAGATTTGTGTGTGATCCTCCTGCCGGTATGACGGGTATTGTGAGTAGCGTTGTGTCTGGTTCTTATAATGCGCTTGGTCCTCCTGCTTTGCCTCGTCCTGAACTTGCTCCTTAAGCTGTATGCAAATTCCTCGTTGGGGATGGATTATGCTTGTCGCCGTGTCGGCCGTCATTCTTATGGCCGGCACGGTGTGGTGGCTGTACATCTCCATGCACCGCTACGGCGGGCTGGCGGCGCCGCTGGCGGGTGCGGCGGTGCTGGCGCTGCTCGACCAGGCACCGCTGTCCGGCGCCGGTACCCCCGACGACGCCGGTTCGTGAGCGGCCGCCGTCGAGGGGCACCGGGATGCGCTGCATGCCCTCATCGTAGATCGGAAGAGCACACGTCTGAACTCCAGTCACCGATGTTTATCTC
>NZ_CALFIG010000263.1 GCF_937876455.1 uncultured Flavobacterium sp. | reverse complement strand
TATTGTTATTAACACGAACGCTTCTTAAAATTGCCACTAACGTTTTGCAGATTGCCGAAGGTGGGGCTTTGTACCATTAATGTTTAATTGAAAAACTGAATTTGATATGACCACAAATGTTGATTTGAAACACGAACCCCCCACTTTTGGCAATGTGCTGTTATGTGCTGTAATTAGTAAGCAGGAAATACCCAAAATACCCGCTCAGGTAAGATATAGAAACTTTGTTTATATGCTTACACACAATGAGGAAATAATATATGTAGGCAGAAGCACAAATTTAAGACTTAGATTATCTGGATGGAAAAATTGTAGGGATTTTGACAAAGTGTATTTATGTGAATATTTAACACATACGGAAAATTGTCAATCAGAAAGGTTCTATATCAATCATTTTAAACCTGCATACAATAGAAGGTAGTTATTATAGCACATAACGGTTTGGGTATTGGCGATGTGTGGGATTTCTTGCACAAATGTTCAATACAGTACCAAAGTTAAATTGAAAAACAAATGATTATTAACAGCACTTCCGCCCACATATTGCCAATACCTTGTTAGTGGCAGTTTTTTGTCGGAGTGCATAAATTTAAAACAAATGACGAACGCAAAACAAGAATTATTAAATGCAGTAAAAGACACTGCAAAAATCAAATGTGCTTCTATTCGTTACGGAAGACGGGAAGACGAAGCAACTCCAAAAACATTAAAACTAAACTATTCAGAAAATGAATACAACGAGTTTTTGAACTTATTGGATTTTGAATACGATAGTGGATATGGTGGTCAAGAACTTTACGGAACTGTGTGGTTAGAAGATGGTACTTGGTTGTCAAGAGGTGAATATGATGGTTCTGAATGGTGGGAGCATAATGTTTTACCCGATGTGCCTGCGGAGTGTCTGTAAAATTGCCACTAACTCAAAAATAGACGCAATATATTTCGTCTATTTAAAAAAACATTTGTGTATATCGTACACATTACATATCTTTGATTAAAATTTAAAACCCTAAAAAAATGAGTCAGATTCAGAAAGTTCCGACGCTGAACGAACTACTAAGCGAAACGGAAGCCACACTAAAAGAAAACCAATTAACGGTACTACTGAACACAGCCCCGCCATCTGCATGGGTTAAGGAGCAACCAATGGCAAAAACAGCCTATTTGCCTATTGATAAGGTTCAGTATCTACTAACAAAGATTTACGGCAAATGGTGGGTTGAGGTTATCAATACACAAGTGTTTGCCAATTCCGTTACCGTTACCGTCCGCTTGTTTGTTCGCAATCCATTGACAGGAGAAACAGAACACAACGACGGCGTAGGTGCTGCGCCAATTCAAACCGACAAGGGTAAGGGCGCAATGGATTGGAACTTTGCCAAAGCAGACGGAGTTCAAAAGGCACTACCCGCTGCGAAGGCATACGCTATCAAAGATGCCGCAGAGGAATTCGGTAAGATATTTGGCCGTGACCTGAACCGAAAGGACACGTTTAACGACTATACCTCTATGCTAAAGCCTGATGCAAACGTATTGGCTGAAATGTTGGAGGCAAAGCGCAATGAAATGACACCCGAGGAAATAGAAAACGCTGAGCGCATCATCAATAACAACGAAGTAAATTCATTTTCTAAACTTTTTAAAGCCCTGAGCAAATGAACGACGAATTAAGACATGGCCGTTTCACATCAAGTGAAATCTATAAGCTGACTAAAAAAGGCAGAAGCAAAGATGACCTATTCGGAGAACCCGCAAAGAAGTACATCCGTTCCCGATTATTTGAGCGAAAACTAAAACGCTCACTCAATTCAAGCAGTTCGGCCCGCCCGCTGCAATGGGGCAAGTGCGTAGAACAGATTTGCTTTGATATGCTGCCAACGGAATACACATTGAATTCACAGGACACTATCATACACACTGAGTACCCTTTCATTGCAGGAACGCCCGATGTATTGAAACAACGCCCTAAAAAAACCGTCGGGGATATTAAATGCCCTGAAACATTGGAATCTTTTTGCACCCTGATTGAGGCATACAACAAGGGCGGGTTTGGTGAAATCATTGACACCCATAGCGACGGCGAAAAGTTCTATTGGCAGTTAGTAAACAATGCTATCTTAACCGATAGTGAGTGCGCTGAACTGATAGTCTTTGCCCCTAGTGAGGAACACAGGGCGGACGTAATCGAGAGCGCAAATCTATGGGGCTTTAATTGGATTAGTTATGCCTCTAATTCTGAACTTCCTTTTCTGCCTGCTGATTCTGAATATAAGTCGCTTAATATACTCAGCGTTGACATCCCGCAAAGCGATAAGGATAGATTAATTGACCTTGCAATAAAAGCCGAGGCAATGATTTGTAGTACCAGCCTCCTCACCATCCACGACGGCACGACAAAAATATTTGAGAAATTACCCGGTTAGAGGGTTTCTGGGAGGGCCGGTTTGCCATGTGTGGCCGGCCCTATTTTTTTAACTTGAAAAAATAAAACACCATGAAAACCGAATACGATAAATTCCAATTAATACTTGAAGCAACCGCGAAAGAGTACGGAGTAACGAAGTCCGATATAAAGGGGAAACGAAGACTCAGGAAGTTCGTAAACCCGAGATTCACTGCGGTATTACTGGCCTATAAGCGGCTGACGAAATTAACCGAGGAAGAAATAGGCGCTATGCTTGGCTACCGTGACCATAGCACTATCATTAACGCACTCAGGAAGGCAAGGATTTACCTAGAAACCGAGGATGAATTCAGGTTCAGACACGACCGGATTTACAAAGAGTTGCTGCCCATGCTTTCACGGCCCGTATTCCAGCCGAAAGTACCGGGGCTTTTACTTGCGAAAAATCATATAAAAGCGGTGGAGGGTTTTATGTGATGAAAAAAAATCTTTGAAAAAGTTTGCAGTTTCAAAATAAAGTTGTATATTTGTATCGTTAAACAATTAAAACAAAAACAAAATGACAACTACAACATTTAATCAGCAAGGTAAAAAAGTAAAAGTTTCCATCCCTTCAAAAATAGAAGAAATGGAAGAGGCTTTACGAAATATAAATTTTTATGTTGGCGGACTTACTGATGAAGCTATTGAATACTATTATAATAAAATGGTTATTGATGGCAAAATCTAAAAAAGAAAATAGGGGAGGCACTCGGCAGGGGTCGGGTGCTAAACCTAAATACAACGAGCCGACGACTACGGTAGCGTTCAGGTGTCCGTTATCAAAAGTCGATAAACTGAAAACTATTGTTAAGTCAAGCCTTTCTAAGTGGGCGATAAAGAATAATAAAAAATAAAATCCATGACATTACAACAACTACAACAACAAGAACAGGAACTCGAAAGACTCCTAAGCGAAAACAGAGCCAAACAGCGCGAAATCACAAAACAAGCATTCGTTGAGAAATACGGAGCTGATGTGGGGGATACGATTGAGTGGATGGATTGGGGTGAAACAAAACAAGGCGTACTATTTAGTATTCGCGAAAACGCCTGCAAAGTAAAATTATTAAAAAAATCAGGCGAAGTAGGTGTTCGCGAGGCAATGATATGGCCTATTGAATTCCAATCCATCAAAGTAATCGAAAAAAAATCTTAATCACTTAATAAACAAAACAAAATGAGCAGTTACACAATCGAAGGCCGGGTTATTTCCGTCGGCCAAACAGAACAGAAGTCCGAGAAATTCTCAGTTAGGAAATTCGTTGTTGACGACGAAGCACCGGAATACGCAAACCTCCATGAGTTTCAACTTTCAAACGCAAAAACAACATTGGCCGACGGGCTAAAGATTGGAACCCGGGTAAAGGTACATTTCAACATCAGAGGCCGTGCATGGACATCACCAAGTGGTGAGGTCAAGTACTTTTCATCGCTTGACGCCTGGAAGATCGAACCCATTGACGGCACAAACGATCAGCAGGCGCAGCCTCAACAACCAGCACAGCAACCACAACAAGCCACTATTGTTAATGACCTCCCTTTTTAGCATGGAACACACAATAATAATCGACTGCAAGTACAAGGGCTGCAATCTGTATGACATAACGGATTGCGCCTTTGTTTTGTGGTATATCCGACACTTCCGGCTGATACTTATACCAAAAGAATTAAAAGATTTGGTGCATAATATTCCGCCGGAATTCCTATCTTAGCGGTTCAAAACTATTCGTGTGATGGCGAATAATTCCACAAAGACATTTAATCTAACCGCCCGACTGCATGACCCTGTATGACGTACAGGCCATCACCATGTGGTTCGGGCGGTTAGCTTTATAATAATGAATAAACCAACACTAGACCGTTGCTTCAGGCTTTTCGACTGCGGTTATAGCCTTATTACGGTGGGCGAAAATAAACGGCCAAACTACGCATGGAAAACAGCACAAAACACCCCGCTCACAAAACAAGCATTTGAGAAACAATACAACTACGCTGGTGGGTACATTAAAAAGGACGGCGAAGAAATGCAGGCCACCGTCGGCGTGGGCCTTGTGTGCGGGTACAATGGCCTTGAGGTTATCGATGTTGACCTAAAGGTATTTAACTCACTTCCTGAACAGCAAGCCTTTTGGCAGGAATTATACGCATACCTAACTGATAATATCGACGACTTTGATACCAAGTTTGTAGTAATCAAAACCAGAAATCAGGGCTATCATATCCTATACCGTTGCGATGTCGTCGCTGGGAATACAAAAATAGCGAAGCTAAAAGGCCACAGCGAAGCCGTCATTGAATCCCGTGGCGTTGGTGGCTATGTGTTTATCTATGACAATCAGGTAAGTAAGTTAGGTTATAACGACATACAGCATATCAGCAAACTTGACCGTGAGATACTTTGGAATATTTGCGCAACGTTTAACTACGTCGATGAAACCAAACCGATCGAAACCGAAAGGCCAATAAAGCAGTATGAGAAATCAGATGTCACCCCCTGGCAGGATTACAACGACAAAACCAATATCTTCGACATCATAGGGCCGGACTTCGACATCATAAGGCAGTTGAGCGACAAATACATCATCCGCCGGCATGGAGCTACAAGTCCGCATAGTGGGTACGTTTATAGGAATTCTGGGTGTATGTACCTCTTCAGCACCGGAACAATTTACCCGCATGAGAAACTAATTAGCCCATTCAGTGCCTATGCTTACAAGTACCATAACGGGGATTTCCACCGGGCGGCATCGCAACTATACAAGGACGGATTCGGGAGCCGGACTAAGGAAATCAAAACACCGGAGCTCCGTACCGAGATCGAAGATATTAACGAGGTCGCTTTTCCGTTAGATGTGTTTCCGGACCCGATTCAGGAATATATGATACAATGCCATAAGTACCTCAATCATAGCTTTGATTACATGGGGTGTTCGATGCTTTGGCTTTTGTCGGTGATTGTGGGGAATAGTATGCGCATACGGGTGAAGAACGGATGGCATGAGATAGCAACGGTTTGGATTAGTGCCGTCGGGCCGGCGGGTATAGGTAAGACCCCAAGTGTTGACTCCGTGATATTCCCACTACTTAAACAAAACAGCCGTGAGGTTAAGCGATATGTTAAGGCATTGCAGAAGTTTGAGGCTTACAACAAACTATCAAAGGAGGAAAAGCAATACACAGAGGAAGCCAAAGAGCCTACTAAATCACAATTCATTGCAAACGACATCACTTTAGAGGCACTTGTAGACCTTCATGGAGAATCGAAGGTATCAGTCGGGGTATTCAAGGATGAGTTGAATGGATGGTTTAAGGATATGAATAAGTACCGGGCGGGTTCAGACCTTGAGTTTTGGCTCAGTACATGGTCCGGTAAGTCGGTGGCATTTAATAGAAAAATGGCTAAATCTTCATTCGTTGACAAACCAATAATTCCGGTTTTGGGAGGTATACAGCCCGGCGTATTGGCATCGATGTACACCGAAGAAAACAAGGAAAACGGGTTCGTAGATCGTATGCTTTTGACATTCCCGGACCTAATAGTGGATTACTACAACGAAAACGAAATAAACCCGTCCGTAGTGAATTGGTATGAGGAGGCCATAGTGGCTATGTATGAGATAGTCCGCCATGAAATGATAGAGTTAGACCCGGACGGTGAAATAATTCCACGGACGTGCCAATGGACTGCCGAGGCTAAACGGGAATGGATACGGGTATTTAATAACATCACCGCCAAACAAAACAGCGATGAGGTGAACGAATACGTTAAATCCGGCCTGCCTAAAATGAAATCCTATGTGCCGAGGTTTTCTCTTTTATTGCACTTTCTTTCATGTTGTATCAATAACCGCCATGAGGTAGTCAATAAGATTTCAAAAGAGGCCGTTCTAGGCGCCGAGAAGTTAGCGGAGTACTTTATATCCATGAGCGGGAAAATCCGGTCAACAAGTCGGGCTGAGGCACAAATCAAAGAGGTGTCGAAGAATAATCAAGGCAAGTCGCCGTTTGAGATTTTCGAGGCCATGTACAGGAAAAACCCGAAGATAAAAGTATCATCGGTAGCCTCACAACTTGAGGTAAGCCGCCAAACGGTTTACAATTGGAAAAGTGAACTTGACAAAATGTAAATTTGTAAAATTTGTCAAAAGTGTCAAACGCAGTAATATATAAAACATTGGTTTTCAGTCATGTATGCGGATTTTGTCAAGTTGACAAATTGGACAATATAAAATTAAGAGTAAATAAAAATGTCAAAAAAAATAAAATTGTCAAAAGTGTCAAAATTTGACACTTTTCGCCCGAAAGGCCTATAAACACTGCATTCTTGTTGTCAAATTTTTGTCAAATTTGTCAAATTTTGTAAAGTTATAAAAAATCATAATATGAGTATAAAACTAATCACCCAATCCGAATTTGAAACCCTATACAATGAGCGCCGAAAACAGGCCGGAAAGCACAAGAAAACATTCCCGTTGATAACTACCAAGGTCATTAAGAAAAGACAGGATATTTACAAAGCCGATGAAAACGGAGTACCTACTTTGGTGGAACGAATACCCGGAGTGTCGAAAAAAGCATTTGATACCAATAATTTCAACGCCTTGTGTCAGGCCGTTTGGGAGTACTACACAGGGACGCAATTAAAGCGTATCAGTTCGGAAGGAAGGTATAGGCCCGGAATAGGGTTTATAAAGAGTACGAACCGTGGGTTTGCCGACCTTCACGGTATCTACAAAGGCCGTGGTATCTACATTGAAACAAAACAGGTTAATGAGAAGCACCTAAAGAGCCAGAAGCAGTTCAAACAATGGGTTATTGACGGAGGTGGCCTATACGAAACCGTCCGATCTTTTGAAGATATGTATTTATTAACGCATACGATAATTAACAATAGTTTAACATAGTATAAGTATACATTGTGTATATTTGTGGGAGAATTAAAAAAACCAGCAATGACTACAGATTCAAAAAAGCAGGAGACACCCACTGAGGCAAAACTGCCTGTTATGGGCAGTCATTTGTACGAATACAAAGCGGAGGTATGCTGGTCGTTCCCTTATGTCGGGGCATCAATAATTACAATAAAAGGAACGGATAAGGAGAATGCGATAAACTCATTTTATAAACAAACTTCTGGCGGTGAATTGATGCACGTTTATGATTGCCCATAACGGTAAGGCGGTTGACGCAGTGCGAATTTTAACAAAAAAAAATTTAATATGGAATACAAAGGTAAATTATACGGACACTTGGGCGGCAAGATGTACTTTGATACAGGTAAGACCGCTGACGATTGGGATGCACTTGAAAAACGAGTAGCTGAATTAGAAGCAGAAAACCAAGCATTGCGCCAACCGCTTGTTAGCGGTTCGTTGCCCTGCCATCACAACTTCATTCAGAAAGATACTTATTGGAAATCGTGTACTCATTGCGGTATGATAGCCCCATTAGGGCAATGACCGCTAACGGCTACGGCTATATGCAGTAGCGGATTAAGAACGATAAACTTTAAATATAGAACAAATTATGATAGTAGAACAAATGTTAAAAAATGCACAAACACCGCTATTGCATATAGCCGATGTTAGCGGTAGTGCTTCTCCTAAGTTGAAGCATATTGTTATCATAGGAAAATTTGACGATGGTAAATGCCGTCAAGTATTGATTAACCATAAAACACAGGATGTTGTGCTGTCGGCTGTAGTTGCTTGTGAGCAACAAATTAGAGTGCTTGAAACAATAATTGAAGGCATTGATATTGAGTTGCCGTCATAGCATTACCGCTAACGGTTTGCGGCTTTGTGTCAGGCTGCGAAGCGTTGGCATTGAGCGGTCGGGCAGCTTGCACAAAACCGATGTTGTACGCTGTTTTTTTCGGTGTTCACTCAAAAAATAAATTTATAAACAAAATAATAATATACAAAATGGTACAAGAATTAAAATTTGAAAAGCTAAAAAAGAAGTTCGCATTAAATAATAGTTACTTCAAAAATCGCCAGCATAATGCTCCAAGTAATCCTTTTGAGGTTTTGGAATATTATAAAGAACATAACGAGTTGCCTTACAATGGCGGTGCAATTAATGAAAATTGGTTTTATGATTGTTTTTGTGAATTTCAAAAACGTGCTGGTGTTCGTAATTCTCAATTTTTTACACCTACTAAAACTGCTGAAAGAATTGCAGAAATAGTTTTTGACTATGCTGAATTTGATGAAAGAATATTAGATGCCTGTTGTGGCTTTGGTCAAATTACAAAGGCTTTGAAAAATAAAGGTTATGAGCAAATTGAAGCATTTGACAACGATAAACAAATGAGTGATGCTTATTTTGATTTGACTGGTATTGATGCCAAAGTGTTTGATTTTAATAATGAAGATAACTTTGCAAATAAATACAATTTGATTGTTTCAAACCCACCTTACGAAGTAAAAGACTTGACTAAATTTTTAGAGTTTGTCGATGAACATTTAAACGAAACTGGCAAGGCTATTTTATTAATTCCATCTGGATTTTTGGACAAACAACGACCTGCAAATTTGGTTCAAGTCTTAAATAAATTCTTTGTCGAGTTAAGAGAGCCAATGTCTGAAAAGTTTGAAAGAACTGGTGCTGTAGCTGAAATCGTGGTTCTCTCAAAATAGCGTACAACGTTTTGGCAGCTTTACGACTGGTCGGGCGAATGAATGATAAATAAACAATTAAAAACACACCCCGACTGTCGTAAAACTGACTGTTATCGACAGTATAAATTAAATTAAAAATGGATATAAAAAGATATTTATTAAGTATTGTTTGGCTATGGAAAGAGATTGATTATAGCCCAGAAAGATATGAGTTTGACGGATATTTTGCTGAGCGTTGGATATACAAACATAGAGTATTGAAAAGAGTAGCAATTATTCAGAGATTTCAAGGAACTTCAAAAGAAAAATTAATTGCAGAAATATTAAAAATTTACGACAATGGAAATAACAAAAGAATGGTAATGACACGTGAAAATATTAGTTGTGTAACTGCACAGGCTAAAGTTGGTAAAACATTTTTAGTAAAATTAATTGTATCTGCTATTCTTAAAAGGGGAGTTTTTCAAAATATTGTCGATACGCTGCAAACGTACCCCACGGAAATTGGCAATAGCTTTACTTCGCTCGCCGGTACGCTGATTGCTTATTCTGCCTATAAGCACCACGTGAATCCTATTGGCAAAATTCCACTTCATGC
>NZ_CALFIG010000262.1 GCF_937876455.1 uncultured Flavobacterium sp. | reverse complement strand
AGTATTCAATGTTGGCAATAGCGGAATTGTAATCTTCTTGCATTTCGGTAACTTCAAGGTTTTGAATAGTTGCCAATGTTTTACCTTTTGCAACGTAAGTTCCTTCTAACACATAAATATCTTTAACAACGCCACCAATTAAGGTTGAAATATTAGCCATGTTTTGTGGTGGAACTGCTGTATAACCATTGGCTTTGATTACCGTATTTAGGTTTTTCATTTCGATACCGCCTGTTTCGATACCAATAGTTTTAAATTGCGCTTCTGTCAAGGCAACTTCGGTTTCTGATTTTTCTTCTTCGTGGGTTTCTTTGGTTTTCTTTTCGCCACAGGAATTTAGAGTAAAGAGAATAGAAAACAGAATAAAGAGGTTGAAGAATGAACTTCGATTACAATTTGGTTTTAAAAATATATTTTTCATATAATGGAATATTAATTGTTGTTGAAAGATGGAAATTGCAATTGAATAGCACTTTGATTGTAAGTATTAACGGCTTCGGCATTTTGCTTTTTGATGTCAATGGCTTGGTTTAAAAAACTAATGTATGACCAGTAACTCATATCACCATTGGCATAGCTTTTTTGAGCCGTTGTAATAATTTGTTCGGCATATTGCAATCCTTCGTTTTGGTAATATACAAGTGCTTTTTTCTGTTTTTCAAACTCATTTTGTAGTTCTTCTTTCTGTAATTTCAAAGTCAATTTGCTTTTATCTAATTCTAATTGCGATTGCGAAATACTAATTTCTGATGCTTTGGCTTTTGCTGTATTTGCACCACCAAATAAAGGAATTTGCAATCCGGCAGTAAAACCCTGAAAATAGGATTTTGTATCGATGGTTTGACCAAAATACCCCAAACCTAATTTAGGAGTTCGCATTGCTTTGAACGTATTGGCTTCCTTTTGATACACTGAAATTTGCTGTGTGTAATAATCGTTTACTAATCCTTGTATTTTGTCATCTTTACTCGTTGTTGGATTAGCATATTGCAATGGTGTATTGGCATCAGGAACTATGTTTTCATCTGTTTGAATGAAATATTGCAATTGCTTTTGATAAACTACCAAGTCATATTCTAACTGTGCTTTTTGGGTTTCGATTTCTTTCGATTTGGCTTTAGCACTGATTACTTCAATGTTGCCACTTTCTCCGATTTGAAAACGAAGCTCTGCATTTTTAAGGAATTTAGCATAAATCTCGAACAACTCATTATTTAACTTTTGAATAGAAATTCCATATAAATATTGATAGTATGCTAATGATACGGCTTTTTCAATTTCATACTCCGTTAATGCTTTTCGTTTTTCAGCCAATTTGGCTAATTCCTCTTGCAGTTGGCGATTGGCTTTTGTGATTTTACCAATTGGAAAGTATTGTTGAATAGAAACGTTGTGGTCGTAATCGACACTATTGAATTGTCCGCCTTGGTATTGCACTTGCAAAGGATCTACTTGAAATGCTGTTTTCTTTAGAACAGTTTGTTTTTCAATTTCCTTATCCGCGATTTTTAAGTCGATGTTATTTGCTTTTGCTTTTTCAATAGCTTTTTCTAATGTTATTGTTTGACTGTTTTGAGCAAACGAAAAGCTACTAATTAACAAAACGAGTATTGTTACAATTGGATTTGACATTTTTTTTCTTCTTTTAATTCCCTTTTCAAATAATAAATAAAGTATTGGTAAAACGATTAAGGTTAGTAATGTTGCCGAAACTAATCCGCCAATAACTACCGTTGCTAATGGTTTTTGTACTTCGGCTCCACCACTAGTTGATAATGCCAGA
>NZ_CALFIG010000261.1 GCF_937876455.1 uncultured Flavobacterium sp. | reverse complement strand
ATTCAATCTTGTATAGAAGAACAAGCGGATTTTAAAATGAAACCCAATGCTAAAATAGTTTGGTTGGGTTCTATGCCAAAAGTGCACACCTATTCAAAATCTAAAAAAGGAAATACATGGGAATTAATGCAGTTAGATTTTCATTTTAAAACACAAAATATTAGTATAGATTTAGAACTTGCCAAAGGGGAGTGGCTTCTACAACAATTAGTTGAAATGAATTCAAACATAGATAAACTAATTACTTTACAAGAGTTGAAGGTGAGTTATGAAGAACAGTTTGATGATTTTGAATTGTTTTGGTTCTCAAAACCTATAGTACACTTGCGGCAAATAGGTTTGTTGATCGTTTAATTAAATTATTGGAATCCAAACTTCTTCTTCTGAATCTGGATTTTCATGACCTAAATAAGCATCTCCTAATACTTCAAAATGAGGTCTATTTTCTAGTTGGTAGCCTGATTTTGGTAGCCATTCACCATAAATATATTGAGCAGTTTGAACAAACATTTCGGTAGTTCCTTTGTGTAAAAATACGGCATATTTTCCAGCCGGAATTTCAATTTTTTGAAATCCCTGAGGTAGTGTGTCAAAACTTTTAACTTCTACAGCAGCCCATTTTGTAAAGGGTGTAAAGGGTGTAAAATTACTAAAATAGTCTTCTGGGTAAATTTGTAAAGAGAATAAATCAGCACTAACAGCTTGTTGAACTTCATTTAATCGGGGCATTAATTGTTTCCAGATTTCTTGAGTTTTATTTTCTACTAAGGACATTTCTATAGAAAATCCAATTAATTTTTTAGCTGGTTGTTCAATGATTTTTGGTAACATGAAAATACATTTTTACTTCAAATGTAATAAAGCTTTGCGTAAAAAAAATCAAAAATGTTTTTTTTATTTTGATAGTTATAAAATATATTTATATTTGAATAAAAATAAATTATGACAAATAAAAAGAAACTTATTCTTGTTTTTATTGCCCTTTCTGTAGTTTTAGGTTATTTTTCTTTTAACTATATTATGTATGGTGGCGCACGTGATATTCAAAAAGAAGAGTCTGCTTACAACGTTTCTTCTAAAGCTATCATTGAAGAATTTTCTAAAAATACGAATGTGGCTACAAAAAAGTATATTGACAAGTCTATTGAGATAAATGGTGTTATTACAAGCGTAAATGACAGTCTTGTTTCTGTTGATGAAAGTGTGCTTTGTAAAATGAAAGAAATAAATAAATCTACTGTAATTGTAGGTAAAAATGTGAGTG
>NZ_CALFIG010000260.1 GCF_937876455.1 uncultured Flavobacterium sp. | reverse complement strand
TAATCAGGAGTATTTACCATGATAATTGTTGCTATAGTATTGATATTGATGGTAATGATTACTGGATTCTTAAAGAGGTTCTAAGTAAGCATAAGCCTAGAGTTATTGTAAGTGAGTTTAATTCAGAGCACCCACTAGAGCAATCTAAAACTATTGAATATGACCCTAAATTTACGTTTGATAATTTCTCAGATTACTACGGATATACGTATGGGGCTGGTGAAAAGTTGGCTAAAGAATTTGGATATACGATTATTTATCAACAGTCAAATATGAATCTTTTTTATTTAAGAAATGATTTAGTAACTGAGCAGCCTGAATTTAAAAAGGAATTGTTTAGACATTGGAACGGGGTATCAAACAAAAAATGGATTGAAATATGAAAAAACTATTAATAAAATGGCTTTGTAAGCCCTGTAAAGAAGTAGAGTGTATTTATGATTTAAGCCGTGTTTATTTCGGCTCACTACCATCTATTGGGAATCCGCTATTTTATTTGCATAGGGACGAACAACAAAACGATGAGTATAAAATGTTAGAGGACGGCACTTATACTTATAAGGGTAAAACTTTAGTGATTGAAAACGAATTAGTAAAAACATACGAATGAGAATGACGGATAAAGAATATATAGACCGTAATATGCTTGGATTTGAAGGGGATTCAATCATGCTAGAAAAATGCAAGTCAATTGTTTTAGATAATAAAATTGACACAATAATTGAAACTGGCACTTTCTTGGGCGGTACAACCAGAGTTATGTCTAGCTGGGCTAAAAACGTTCACACAATTGAAATTAACAAGCCCAATTATGATAAGTCAAAAGTAAACTTGCAAGGCTATGATAATGTTAATTTAATCTTTGGAAATTCAGCAGAGGAGTTAGATAAATTACTTAGCCAACATTTTGTAAGGCGCACCGTGAAATTTAACGGGCGCAAAGTGCCTAAAGTATTCTTTTTTCTCGACGCTCACTTTTGGGATTATAACCCATTGCTAGATGAATTGAAAGTAATTTCTAAATACGAATTAAACCCGTTTATAGCAATCCACGATTTTAAAGTACCAAACCATCCAGAGTTAGGATTTGACAGCTATAAGGGGCAGGATTACGATTTTGACTGGATTAAAAAGAGTGTTGAGTTAGTTTACGGTACTGAATATAAAGTGGAGTATAATTCAGACGCAGAGGGTGCAAAAAGAGGGTGTATATATCTTAGTTCAAAATGAAAATAATTCCACAGGGTCAAGAAGTAATAACAAAAAGCGGCAAAGTTAGAGCCGTTGTAACAGGTGCTTGTATGAGGGGCGGGAATGTTAGTTATGAAATATCCTATTTCTCAAATAATTCATACCACCAATGTTGGGTGTACGCTTTCGAGTTTGATATTGACGAGGCTGAAAAACAACAGGCTGGATTTAATTATCCGTCAAACCAACTAAAAATAAGCGAAGGTAAATGAAACTATCTATCCTAATACTACACAAAAAAGAAAACCTAAAGTATCTTAACCAGTTACTAGCAGTTTTATTACCTCAAATTAAAGATAGGGACGGTGAACTCGAAATCTATATCGAGGCTGAAAGAATGTACCAAGAGGGGGATAAGTGTAATTCTTTATTAAAAGACGCAATAGGCGAATACGTTTGGTTCTTACGGGACACCGATATTATTTCAGATACCGCAATAGTTGATTTACTTGAAGCTTTTGAAGAAAAAAAAGACGTTTATTTGATTTCAGGAATGGAAACTTTTAATGAGCGCAACCCCAAAGACTTTAGTGAATGCTTATTGCTTCAAAGTCCAATGTTGCGTACATTTGTACCTAAGTTTAAAAAGAAATCAGTAAAAGCAATCGGTATTAATTTAACTAAATTAAATAGTTCAAAAGTAGGTAAGATAAAAAACAATATTCTACACATTAGAAATGGATTTCAGGTCATTAAATAAACTTGTTATTAACTTACCTAGTCGAGTAGACAGGCGTGAAAACGTTTTAACGCAATTAAATGGAGTTGATTTTGAATTTATAGACGGGGTAATTGACAATAAACCATTAATAGGAATCGCTAAGGCTCATTTGTCGTGCGTTCAAAAGGCAAAGGATAACAACTGGCCTCAAGTTCTTATAATGGAGGATGATTTGATTTTACGGCCTAATTTTGAAAAGTACCTAAACGAATGTTTGTATAATTGTCCCGAAAATTGGGACGTCTTACTTGGCGGAGTTTATAACTCAAAGCAGTATTTAAATTACAACGACTTTTGGGATAAGTTAGGAGAGTTTAGGGCATTGCATTTTTATATAGTAAATCAAAAAGCATACGATAAAATTTTAGCTTATGATTTTGAAAGTATGCAGCATATTGATGCGTGGATGAACCGTCACGGTAGAAACTTAAACTGCTTTGTTACTAAGAAGTTTATAGCAACTCAGCAAAGCGGTTTTAGTAATAACGCAAATGCAACAGTAGATTATTCTCATTTAATTAGTAAAGTAAAATTACTGTGACATTAGATGAGTTGATAAAAAATAATTACGATTACATTTTAAAATGTGCTAAAAAAATAGCCAAAAATGAGGCCGAGGACTTGGTAAATTGCACATATATTAGTATCTTTGATAGGAAAGGATTTGAGTTTCCGCAAGATAACGAGGGAGCGGTTAAAGTTTTTGTAAAGTATTTGCACCTAAATTACACTTCACAAAAAAGGGCGTTTAATGCAGACAAGAGAACCAGAGAAGTGTTGATAGGAAATTACGAGGCTAAAGATTTAATAGAGGATGGTTCTGAGGTTGACGAAATAGAATTAAAAGAATTTAAAGAAACATTGAACGAGCCTGAATTAATTGTTTACGAGTTGCATTATGAAGAAGATATTTCACTCAGGTCAATAGCAGAAGAATTTAAGAGGGTTGGATTGGGCGAAAAGGCACTAAGGAAAATAAATAAAAATATAACGGAAAAAATTAATAACAAATGGAAACAGTAAAATTTATCGGATTACTTTGTTTGACTTGGTTAATTGTAGAGGGGGCAGAACCAATACAATTCGTTAAAAGAGTTTTAGGTATTCACGACGAAAAAATGCCCAAACATTGGGCGTTAATCATTATAACTAAATTACTAGCTTGCGAACTTTGTACTGGCTTTTGGATGGGTTTAATATATTACCTATTCTCTGGTTACGAAGGATTTGTTTTATTAGCTTGTATTACTTCGGTATCGGCTGAATTATTTGCACGAATGATTAATTTTATTTTTAACTTTGTACTAAACCAATGGAAGAAATAGAATATAACCAAAGGGTAGTTAAAATAGTTGAAACACTAACACCAAAGGGTAGGGCAGAACGTCACGAAATAGATGAACTGTTTATGCTTTATAATATGAAATTTAAACCCAGAGAAACAGGAAAGCATTGTGCTGGATGCGTTCAAAGGGTAATGACCAGAATGACTAATTACTATAATTCAATTAAAGTAAATGGCTAGGCCACAAGGAACAAAATACATCGAATCGCCCGAGAAGCTTTGGGAATTATTCACTAATTACGTGGACAAAGAAGCAAGGTCGCCTCTATATAGAAGGGATTATGTCGGAAAGGATGGAGATGAAAGAGATACCCCGCTACAAGTACCAATAACATTTGAGGGCTTTGAATGTTACTTAGCAGACGAGGGAATTATTCAAGATTTAGGGGACTATTCTAAGAACGACGGCAATCGTTATAATGATTATGCCCCCATCATTACACGCATAAGA
The DNA here is from genome assembly GCF_937876455.1 of uncultured Flavobacterium sp. Classification (GTDB taxonomy): domain Bacteria; phylum Bacteroidota; class Bacteroidia; order Flavobacteriales; family Flavobacteriaceae; genus Flavobacterium. Next base: position 3,581 of record NZ_CALFIG010000260.1, on the reverse strand, counting down.
AAAAATTGCTTCGTTCAAAACTTTAAAGGGGCTTCTGTTGGATTGTTTAATGCAAACATTATAGCGAAAAAACTAGGGTTAATTGAAAAGAGTGAGGCTCAGATAACGGCAAACGTTACACAAATAACTGGACAGGTAATTAAGTAATGTGGAATTATTATTTGACACACACGGAAACGAGAAGCAAAAAGAAGCCGCTAGGTATTGGATTGATTCTGAAACTTCAGAGATAATTTACGGGGGGTCTAAGGGCAGCGGAAAGTCTTATCTAGGGTGTAAGCTAATATTTGCAGACGCTTTAATTTACCCAGAAACACATTATTTTATTGCCCGTAAGGCTTTAAATGATTTGCGTAAGTTTACTATCCCATCGGTACACGAAGTATTTGCAGATTGGAAATTAGGGGCTGAATATTATAAATTCAACGGGCAGGACAATCTATTTACACTTTATAATGGTTCAAAAGTTTATTTATTAGAGGCTTCATATTTACCTAGCGACCCCTTGTATTATAGATTTGGTTCTATGCAAATGACAAGGGGCTGGATTGAAGAGGCTGGGCAGTTAGAAGAAGAAGCAAAGAATAATCTAGCTGCATCAATAGGACGTTGGAAAAACGATATACATGGATTAAGTGGTAAACTACTTCTTACTTGTAACCCCGCCAAAAACTTTCTTTACAAAGATTACAAAGCAAATAAAGAGGGGCGTTTGGCTAACTGGAAAAAGTTTATTCAAGCCCTACCTAGTGATAACAAAAAACTAGATAGTGGGTATTTAGAAAATTTAAATAGAACTTTATCGAAAAGCGAAAAAGAGCGTTTACTTTACGGCAACTGGGAGTATGACGACGACCCCGCTACGCTATGTGCCTATGAAAAAATACTAGAGTTATTCTCTAATAGATTTGATTCTTTAAAAGGGGACAAGTTTATAACGGCAGACATCGCCAGATTTGGCTCAGATAAAATAGTTATTGGTTTGTGGGATGGATATACTGTTACAATTACAAGTTTGGAGAAAATGGGGATAGACCAAACAGCTAAAGAGATTGAAAAAATACGGGTGGCGAATAATATACCGCTAAGTAATGTGGTAGTAGATGAGGATGGTGTAGGGGGTGGTGTAAAAGATATAATTAAATGCAAGGGGTTTGTAAATAATTCTAGGGCGTTGGATGATGAGAATTATGAAAACCTACAAGCTCAATGTGCTTTTAAATTAGCCGAGAGAATTAATAAAAATGGAATTCATATTGTAAGTCAAGATGTAAAGCAAAATGAATTAATAATTGAAGAATTAGAGCAACTGAAACAAAAGAACGTCGATTCAGATGGCAAAAAGGGTATAGTGGGTAAGGGACAGGTTAAGGCTATTATAGGAAGGTCACCAGATTACAGGGATATGCTATTAATGCGGGAGTGGTTTAATCTTGGTAAAAATAAACCAGTCGGAAAATTTGACTATCAATTTGGATAATCCAAAAACTTTAATTATATTATTCGCCCACATTAATTATCTTTGTTAATTGATGTGTGAAACAAAAACAATTGAACGTTTTAAACGTATGTCATTTGAGAGAAAATTAATCTCTCTTTTAAAACAATGCGGAGTACCTCGCTCTAGTATTGAAGAAATCCCAACTCAATTAGCAGACAGACCAGTAGAAAAGGGCGTAGAATATTATTACTATATCGGACCAAATGACGAAAAAACCCGTCCGTTCTGTAAATTAATGTTGAAGATTGATAAAGTTTTCACGTTAGAAGAAATCAATAAAATAAGCGATGAATTAAATTACCCCGTATTACTTTACAAGGGTTCTTACAATTGCAGACATGAGTGGGTAAGGTTTAGAGGTAAAAGAATTTTCACACCTAAACCAACCATAAGAGAGATTCGCAAACTAATTAATTCAGGTATAGAGGCATGATGACCGTTAACCAACAAATTCAGCTATTTCAAAACATAGCAACGGCTCACGATATGATTGAGGGTTTTGGCTTTGGTGATATGTTTGAGATTAATGGAAATATTAAAGACGGATTGAAATATAATTTACTTTGGGTTGTGCCATTAGAGTCAATCATAACAGAACAGACTGTACAAAGAAGATATAGATTTATTTGTTTAGGATTAGTTCAAAAAGACCAAAGTAACCGTAATGAGGTTTGGAGTGATACTGAAAAAATACTATCCGATATTATTAAGATTTTTAGAAATGAGAATGATGGATATGATTTGTTGGGTGAACCAAACTTAACACCAGTTCAAGAACAGCACGGTGATTGGGTTGCTGGTTACGAGTGTACAATGGTTATTGAAACCGAGTTTGCATCTAACTATTGCGACATACCAATGCGGGGTTTTGGTTCGCCAGTAACACAAGATGGTTATGGAATAATTAAGAATGTAGAAACTGGAGAAGTAATTAAGACTTTAAAAAAAGGAGAAACATACTACATTACAATATTAGACACTATTGAACAAGATTTAGATACTGTAACACCAACTATTATTCAAATACTTTCATGATAACCGCAATTAGTTCTACATACTACATTGTTGATACCGATGAAGAGAGGGAAACTCTAACTGGTGAAGCCCCAATAGGTAAGGCGGTAAGATGTTTAGTTAATGAAACTGGTGTAGAGTGGAAAAGGGTTGAGGGTGTTTGGTCTAGCAGCTCAGGAGGTGTTTCTTTAGGAGAAAGTAATTCAACAGCTTACAGAGGGGATAGAGGGAAAATCGCTTACGACCATAGTCAAATTTCACACGCAGACCACAACGCAATTATTGAAACACAAGCAAGGCGAACAGCCGCATTACTGACAATATGATTAATTTATTACAATCCCAAACACTTAAATTTAAACTTACCGAGGCTCACACAACCTCGGCTTTAAATGCTTTTATTTCGGGTAGAAAGTTCACAAGTTCAGCAGTAACACCAGTTAATACAATTATAGCAAGTAACGGCACTTCTTATGTTACGCTTTATGATGGCTTAAGCTCTGGTGAACAGGCGGAAATACATAAAGTAAATATTTACAATTCTGACACGGCAACTAAAACGGTAATTATTGAAATAAATAACGGCACAAGTGATTTTGTACTATTCAAATGTTCACTAGCGAGTGGTGAAACTTTGGAGTATAAGGATGGCTGGCGGGTGTTCGCAAATAGTGGGGCTGTAAAGCAATCAATCAATCAAGGCGCAAACTCAATAACAAGTGGTTTAACAGCCGTTGTTTTAGCGTCTGACGTTACAAATAACAACGGAACGGCTAACACAATGCAAGACGTTACAGGGCTTGGTTTCCCCGTGCTGTCTGGTAAGACTTATTATTTTAGATTCATTATTAGATATACAGCAGCGGCAACAACAACAGGTTCAAGATGGGGTGTTAACTGCTCTGCTGGTACGGCTGCTAACTTATCACTAACAAGTGAATATACATTAACAACCACAACAAGCACACGTAATGCCGAAATTCAAGCATTTGATTCTCCAGCATCATGTAATGCTACAAGCGGGGTTGCTATTAATAAGGCGGTAATTGAGGGGACTTTTACACCA
>NZ_CALFIG010000259.1 GCF_937876455.1 uncultured Flavobacterium sp. | reverse complement strand
GATTTTGGACTATTGATGAAAAAGTTTCGCATTATCTATATAAAAATAATACCCCTTATTTTCCAGATGTCATTGGTTGTAATGTTGAGTGGTGTACTAACAAAGAAGAAGCTTCAAATAAAAGTTCCGAAGCATTATTGTTGAAAAAATACGGTTCTGCATTCGTATATAAAAACGAACATAACCACACATTTTGTTATGCTGTGCATTTTCCAAGGTATAAATCTGAAGAAATAGGATTTATTAACTTTCATTGTGTTGATAATATTACACCGGTAGAAAACATACAGGTTCGTATGAATTACGATATTGTAACAAACTAAATATTCTTTTCGTAACTATCATATGAAAATCACCGATGACTTCTTTAATAAGGTTGCAAAAGAAATTCGCTCAACCTATTTCCCACAAGTAAAATACTACCGGGAAAACAAGCATACTGAAAAAATTCATTATGCACTGGAGTTGTTTTCAAATGGGTGTTCTACATACGACAAGTTAATTAATGTTTTATCTTTAAACACAAAAGATAATAAGGAAAATATTCATACAATTGTTTCAAAATATGTAACTGATTTTGAAGGGTATCAATACAATCATAGCAAATGAAAAGAACCACACTTGAAAAAGTTATTCATACTACACTTGCCACATCAATTTGGCAAGATAAGTTAACCTCGAAAGATTTAACTCCTCTTGGTCAAACTCGCTCAGGAGAATTGCCAACATGGGAAATTGGTCAACCTGATAAGAAAGATGATAATGGTTTTGTAACAAAATGCTCTTCTGTCTATTATGACTACACAGATTATTTGAAAGATTGTGAAACATTAGAATTAAAACCATGAAAAAGAAAATAAAAATCATCTTCCTTAGTATAGTATTAGTTATTTATGCTGCTCTCAATGTTGGTTGTCTTATCAAAATTAATGAAATAGACAAAAAGTATGATTTTATTCGCTCATCAGTTAAAATATCTGGTGAAGATAAAATATTTTTTGATGACATTTTATTTCGTCAACAAAAAAATGAAACTATCAGTTATGAATTGGCACAAGAATTATCCATTATTAGTTTGGTGCTTTTATTTGTTTCTACTAACACATTTACAAAAACGAAAGAATCAGAAATTATATGAGCGCAACAAAAACATTGCCAACACTTCGAATAGATAAAAGTGTTATTCTTCCTGATAATAGTCAGTGGCAAAACAGGTTTGAGATTCATTCAGAAAGTTCAGACCGTATTTATGTTATTTCTCAAAACAAAGCAAAACGTCACTGGGGTTGCTCGTGTCCTGCTTGGAGAATACACCGTAAATGCAAGCATTTGGCTGCTGTAAACTTACCGGCATTTGAACAACCATACGAAGTAAAAATCCTATCATAATGAAATTTTCAAAAGAAGATAAAGTCAAACTTATTTCTCAAAGTAATTGGGAAGGATGGGGTTTTGATAAAGCAATTGTTATAAGAACTGTCATTAAATCAACAGAAGCATCTCAGCAATATATTATTCAGGCTGATGAGGGCAAAGGTGCAACATTGTGTGTTAAAGAACATGAAATCACATTAAGATAATGGCAAAAGGATTTATGGATGTTTATAAAAAGCGTTACGACCCTGAGGTAGAAGGCTACGGCTCTCCCTCTCAGTGGAAAAAGGCTTTTAATAAGAGAATGAGTTTGGACGAAGCTAAAAGTCATGTAAAAGACCAAAGCCCTTATGATATTTTAGAGGTTGCATCAAACTCTGATTGGGAAATTGTTAAAAAAGCCTTCAGAAAGATGGCAATGAAATGGCATCCGGATAAGAATCAAGATAACATAGAACAAGCAGAAGACAAAATGAAAAAGATTTTGGCTGCTTATACAATTATTAAAAACATTTTAGGAAAATGAAAATCAAAATTAAAAGTTGGATTTGTACTGTTAATGTTACTTTCCCGTTCATTTTAACTGAAGCAAAGTTAAAAGCAATATCACTTTACTTAAGTACAAGTAAAGATTATCAATATATTGAGGATATAACACCAACAGGACAACTTATAG
>NZ_CALFIG010000258.1 GCF_937876455.1 uncultured Flavobacterium sp. | reverse complement strand
CTTGTAACGATGTTAATTGATATGACGATTACGATGCCAAATGGGGATGTTTATACTCGCGTAGGAACAAGAACTAGAGAAATGATTGAAGGGTTTGATACACCGCAGGTTTTTGCAGATAATATATATAAAATCACAGGTAACTGGAATACAACACATCCTAATGGTTCTGTACAAACAGCTACTATTACAACTCCATTAAGAGCTAGAATGAGTTGTTTAGCCGTAAATAAACCATTATTGGTGTTAGGGGTAATTACTTTTGTGAAAAATAATGTAACAGCAACGTTAGATTACGGAAATGGTGATTGTGACAATACAGCAGTATTTACAGTTAATGGTAATTCGTATACTATTATTATTGGAAACTAAAATGAAAATTTTAGCAGAGAACATAAAAAAGGAGTGCATTTGCACTCCTTTTTTATTAGGATTTATTAGCTAATTGACCGCAAGCAGCATCAATGTCTTTTCCTCTGCTTTTTCGAACTTTTACAATAATGTTGTTTTTTTCAAGTGCATCTATATAGTTTTGAGTTGCTTGTTCACTTGCTTGTTGAAATAAGCCATCATCAATGGGGTTGTATTCTATCAGATTTACTTTGCAAGGCACATATTTACAAAATTTAACTAAGGCATCAATAGATTGCTTGTCATCGTTAATGCCTTTCCAAATTACATATTCATACGTTATTTTGCTTTTGGTTTTTGAATACCAATAGGCTAATGCGTTTTTTAATTCATCTAAAGGAAAATTTTTAGTAAACGGCATAATTTCGTTTCTTGTTTCTTCGATAGCTGAATGAAGCGAAACAGCGAGTTTAAATTTTACTTCGTCATCTGCCATTTTTTTTATCATTTTTGATACGCCAGAAGTAGACACTGTTATTCTTTTTGGCGACATACCCAATCCGTCTGTTGAGGTTATTTTTTCAATGGCTGCCATTACGTTGTTGTAATTCATCAATGGTTCGCCCATGCCCATAAAAACAATATTTGACAAGGGACGATCATAATATAATCGGCTTTCATTGTCAATAGCCACTACTTGATCGTATATTTCATCCGGGTTTAAATTCCGCATTCTTTTTAATCGAGCTGTTGCACAAAAATTACAATCTAAACTACATCCTACTTGACTAGATACGCAGGCTGTGGTTCTTGTATTTGTTGGAATTAAAACAGATTCTACTACTAAATCATCGTGAAGTCTCACCGCATTTTTCACGGTACCGTCTTCACTTCTTTGCATTGTATCCACTTTGATATGATTAATTACAAAGTTCGCTTCAAGCATAGCACGTGTTTCTTTAGAGATATTCGTCATGCTCTCAAAAGAATGCACTTTTTTATGCCAAAGCCATTCGTAGATTTGGTTTCCACGGAAAGCTTTATCGCCATTGGAAACAAAAAAATCTCTTAATTGCACTTTTGTCAAGGCACGGATATCTTTTTTCTCTGTTTGCATGTTGCAAAAGTAATGAATTTAGAAAATAGATGAGTTGTAATTTGTATTTTTGTCAAAATTTGATTTAACATGCATTTTATATCTGAAGAGTTAGAAAATTACGTGGCACAACATTCACAAGTTGAACCTGAATTATTGGTCAAATTAAACAAAGAAACGCATCAAAAAGTATTGCAACCTAGAATGTTGAGTGGGCATTTTCAAGGGAGAGTGTTGAGTATGTTGTCAAAGCTAATTAGGCCTCAGGCGATATTAGAAATTGGAACCTATACAGGATATGCAACCTTGTGTTTAGCAGAAGGTTTACAGCCTGGAGGTACACTTGACACCATTGATGTCAATGAAGAATTGGTTGATTTTCAAAAAAAATATTTTGATGCTTCAATTTATAAAACGCAGATAATTCAACATTTAGGTAAAGCAATTGATATAATACCAACATTGAATAAGCAATTTGATTTAGTATTTATTGATGCAGATAAAGAAAATTACATTCATTATTTTAATTTAGTGGTACCAATGATGCCCTCAGGAGGTATTATCTTGTCTGATAATGTGTTGTGGAGTGGCAAAGTTTTGGAAGAACTTAAGCCTAATGATAAAAGCACAAAAATATTAACTACGTATAATAAATTACTTAATGAAGATGATAGAGTTGAAACCGTTTTACTGCCTATCAGAGATGGTTTAACTGTTACTCGGGTGATGTAACAATTTTTCTATTTAACTTCAAATAGAATTGGTAAAATAGATATCCGGACAACAGCCCAAAGGCATAACCTGAAATAATGTCTAATGGGAAATGGAGTCCAAGGTAAATTCTACTGTAGGCAAATACTAATGGAAAGCAAAAAATTAAATAGACGTAATGATAATACTTTCTTAATAGCAAAAATAGGAAGGTCATAGATGCCATAGAATTTGAGGCATGACCCGAAAAATAACTAAATGTATCACTACTTTTAACAATTCGGATAAGGTGTTTAATTTCTATATCATTACATGGTCGAAGACGTTGCACAAAATTTTTGATTAATTCCGTAAATTCATTTGTAACTGTTAGCATAACTGCAATTGTTACTAACGCTACTAAAAAAGCTTTTAATCCAATTTTTTTATAAAGTATAACGGCGAGAACTAAAAAAAAAGGAACCCAATGTAGTTGTTTGGTTACCAGTAACCAAAAATCATCGTATGCTGAGCTTCCAAGATTGTTTAGAAAAATAAAAAGCTGTTTGTCTAAAGCAATAATTTTATCCATTACTTACATTTGTCGCTTAATAGGACCGCTAAGATTTTCGAATTCTTCTTTTATTTCAGTAACTGGGTTTTGAAGTTCAACTGGATTTAAGGTGTTGTTCATGCTCTCTTTTGCTTGTGCAATCTCTTCTTGAATTCCTCCTGTAATAGTATTTAAGTCTAAACCATTTTCCTCAGCTCCTTTTTGAATTTCGTGTTTTATTTCATTTGTGGCATGTTTTAATTGTGCCATACCTTTTCCTAATGTACGTGCAATTTCTGGGATTTTATCTGATCCAAAAAGCATTAATATTACGACAAGAATTAAAAGTAATTCTCCACCACCTATTCCAAACATAATTTTCGGTTTTAGAACTACAAAGTTAGTAAAAGTTAGAAGTTTGCAGCTAGAAGTTAGGGTTTTTTTATAAAAAAAAGCGAAATTGAATTTTCAATTTCGCTTTTTAAAAAGATTTATTTTTTTTCCATTTGGTCAAACTTAGAAGCAGCTTCTTGTTTTGGCCAACTGTTATTTGAGGTATCAATGTCAGCAGTCTCTAATTTTGGATCTACTACAATTTTAACTACTTTTTTATCTGTTGCAAAAATTCTTTTCACAGTATCATTATTTCTTCGCCAAATTTGTGCTGGAAATTTTTGAATTTCAGAAGTGCCGTCTTCAAATTGTAATTCTGTAATAATTGGCATTATCATTCCGCCGGGTTTTTCAAATTCTACTTCGTAAAAGAATTTAGGATTTTTTAAGGCAGCTCTTTCTTCAGCATTGTATTTTTTGTTTAAAAATTCTGCTAAAGGTTGTATTTCATTACTATCAAATGCTTTTTTTCTTTCAGCTTTTAATTCAGTTGCATTTTCAGGGTATAAGTAAATTATTGGACCATTGTCGCCTGTTCTTCTGCCTCTTCTGTTCACCGATTGAGATGTTTCTTTTGCATTTCCTTCAGATACAAAATATTGAGTTACATTTTTTATTCCAATATCTACAAAATCAGTTGAATAAAACCATCCTTTCCAAAACCAATCCAAATCTACTGCTGAAGCGTCTTCCATAGTTCTAAAGAAATCTTCTGGAGTTGGGTGTTTAAATTTCCATCTATTCGCATAGGTTTTAAAGGCATGATCAAAAAATTCGTGTCCCATAATCGTTTCACGAAGAATATTTAATCCAGTTGCTGGTTTACCATACGCATTAGCTCCAAAATTATAAACTACATCACCCTGACTCATGATTGGTTCTAAATACTGTTGATTTCCTTTCATGTAAGGAACAATTTTTTTAGCAGGACCTCTATCTGTTGGAAAATTAGGGTCAAATTCCACTTCGGTTAAATATTCTAAGAATGTATTTAAGCCTTCATCCATCCATGTCCATTGTCTTTCGTCTGAATTTACAATCATTGGGAAGAAGTTGTGTCCTACTTCATGAATAATTACGCCTAACATTCCATATTTAATTCTATCACTCACAAAACCTTTTTCATCAGGACGACCGTAGTTCCAACAAATCATTGGATATTCCATTCCTTGATCTTCTGCCGAAACTGAAACTGCTTTTGGATAAGGATAATCGAATGTAAAATGAGAATAGGTTTTTAATGTATGTGCAACCGCTTTTGTAGATAAATCTCCCCATAGCGGATTTGCTTCTTTTGGGTAAATTGAAATTGCTAATGGTTTATTTGTTGGCAAATCAACCGCCATAGCATCAATTATGAATTTTCTTGAAGTTGAAAAACCGAAGTCACGAACATTTTGTGCTTTAAATTTCCATGTTTTCTTTTTATCTGAAAAGCTACTTTCTTTTGCAACCGCTTCTTCTTGAGTAACAATTACTACGGGCTTATCAAAAGT
>NZ_CALFIG010000257.1 GCF_937876455.1 uncultured Flavobacterium sp. | reverse complement strand
ATTATTAACTAAATACTCTCTTAGCAAAAGTCCAATTTAGTTTGAAGACGTACATATTATAGAAGATTCTATAAAAATTGGTGAGATTATTAAAATTCCAATTGAATTACCAAAATATTTGAAAGAAAGCGGTAATAAGTTACAATTTGATATTTCATTATGTTATAGTTTTTCACCTATAAAAGATAACCAATTAGATTATTTACCCTTACATATATCATTTAATTTAGTTCAAAATACCAATATTGATGATATAGCTAATGGTGTAATAAAAAAAGGAGATGACACTAAAGCTGGAACTCCAATTTATGGAATTAAAAATTTTCCCTGGAGTGAAGATCATTTTTCTATTGACAATAGACAATTTTCAAATTCACAATTTATGCAATATCGCTTACAACCATATGATTATAATTTAATTAATGATTCATTAGCTTTATCTGTACGTTGCTTAGTTAAGAATGCTTATACTAAACAATATGAAAGGTTGAATAACCCGTTTTCAATTGTAATTAAAATAACTGAAATTATAAGTATTGATGGAGATAGTAATCTGTATTCTGAAATGCTAAAAATTAATAATCACGTCGAAATTGACAATGGTATTGATCTTGAAGTAGAGAATTAATTAGATTTTAATTGATTCTTTTTCAATCTCTATTAAATTCTGCCATACAGAAGTATCTATTTTTGCAGATAAAATAAGTTCTGGTTGGGTAATGGTAATTGCAAACAAACTACGTTTAATAGCTGTGACCAAAGTTTTTTGGATACTATAATAAGATAATCCAATTGAACTTTTGATTACTTTATTAGCTTTCGTTTTGTTATCAAAAGTGAAATTACCATTTTTTAATGTTAAAGAAATCAAGTCTTTTATTTCTTTTTCAGTAGGTAAATTAAATCCAATAGAAAAATCGAATCTTCTTAATAGAGCTTCGTCCAACATTTCTTTTTGATTGGTAGCAGCTATAACAATACTAGATTGCGGTAAATAATCAAATAGTTGAAGTATAGTGTTCACAACTCTTTTCATTTCACCGTGATCTTGACTGTAATCTCTAACTTTACCTAATGAATCAAATTCATCAATAAAAATGATACAATCTTCTGAAGCTGCTTTGCGAAATATTTTTGATAAATTTTTACTAGTTTCTCCTAATTTAGAAGAAACAATTGCTCCTAAATTCACAACAACCATCATTTTATTTAATTCTCCAGCAACAACATAAGATGCTAAAGTTTTTCCACATCCAGATGGCCCATGCAGTAATAACTTATTAGCAATAGGTAAATCAAACTTTCTTAAAATTTCAGATTTATGGTGCTCTTCAATAAAATGATTTAAATTATCAATTACATTTTTATCAGCAACAATATTATTAAGACGATAATCAGAAGTTAATTTTTCTAATATTAAATCTCCAACTTCCTTGTCTTCAAGTTTATTGAAATAAGAGTCTGAACCAACTTTAGTTAATGGACTTATTTTTTGTTGACGAATAGAATCTTTTAAAATCGATTGTAATTGTATTGCAAAATTAGTCTTTTTACTCTTTTTTGAATACTCAATAAGTTCATTCAAAACAGAAAATAATTTCTCCTGGTCATTTTCAAGACCATACTTAGCTATATCTTTTATGTAATCAAATTGGCTCAATTTTTTTATAAATTAATACAAATATACAAAATTTATTGAACTTTCAATTTAAGAAAGTAATCCAGTTAATTAGTATATAATTTGGTATAAAATTCAGTACAAAAATTATCTTATTCAGTTGTTCAAATTAAACTAGCAATATGTGACTTTAAGTGTTACCAGATAGCGCGAATTTGCACACGAACGAAGTGAACTGACGAAGTAATCTGTGCTTAGCAATGTTTACCGTTACAGTAAGAAAACCTTTTGGCTTTGAAAAGTGGGTAGAAAAACAAAAGCATATTTAGTAAAGGGCAATCAAGCGGTCTCTCTCCAGTCGGTGGTTTTGTTCCGTTCGGCTGCTCCAGTCGGTTAACACCCTCCATTCCGCAGTCAGTGCACCACTATAAAAAAAACAGTCGCTTCAACAAGCCACTGTTTTTTTTGTGCCACACTTCCTCATCTTCACACGCCACCTACCTTACGTTCGTCGGGGCTACCACATTCACCCTACCGCTTCATTCAGCTACAGTCCGCAGGCTATCTTTCGCTTCATTTCAGCCATAGGCTGTCTGCCGCCCCTTATAGTTTGGGCGGTTGCTCCTTCGCTCAGCCATCGGGGTTGGCGCCGTTAGCACTTCGCCCTAAATCAAGGTACGCCAAAGGCGGTGTGATAGTGTTTCCCCGCCGTATTACGCTCACAGCATTACGCTCCACTACGTCAACTCCGCTTCGCTCTCATCCTGCGGTGGCTGTTCGATTGCCGCAACCCCGCCACTGCGCTCCTCGAAAAAGCAACTTCCGCTTACGCTACAGTTCCTTTTCTGCGGTGCTTGGGGGTGTTTATTGCCCCGCCTGTATAGTGAGGAAGAGTGTTTTTTTGAAAAGAAAATGAAAAAAAGACAGCAAAACTAGCGTGCACTCCTCACTACCAGTCGGGTTTCCCCTCCGTTTCCGTTCGTCCTTTCCGCTGGAAAGAGAGCTTTCTTTTTTTCCTTTTTTTCTTTTGCAAAAATGGGTGAGGTACCGATACAAGAAACCGAAGGAAATTAAAATTTTAAGTATACAAAAATAAAATCTTAAAGTGTCTGAAAAAAAACGGTGTAAAATCACCTATTAATTTACGTGTAAATACGCATATATAGAATATGTTTCAAACAATAAATTTGAAAAAAAATAATAAAAGAAACTTTCTTTAATCTTATAAAATGTTAAGATACAAGTTGAAAATTTCGCGTATAAACAAGTTGTAGGCTATATTTGCCAAACTAAACGGAAAATAAAACTTTTTTAAAACACCATAATATGAAAAAAAAGATAATTTATTTAAGCCTAGTCATTACATCATTACTATTAACAAATTGTAGTGTTGAAGAAAAAATTACCGAAAATCATGAACATAGTCATGTGAAAATTTATGAAAAAACCTTTGAAGAATTAACTAAAAACGAAAAATTTAACAATGCTTTTTCTAAATTACCAAAATCAAAAAATACAAATAACATTTCTACTCTAGGAAAGACTGTAATGGAAGACCAATATGGTTTTACAATTTCAGAACAACCTGCAACGGTATTAGAAGAAGAAAATAAAACGTCATATACATTCTTAATTACCAGAGATAATTTAGTTCATAATTATTTTGAAAATTTAGTTGTTGAAACAGACAATGATAATACAATCAAAGCGGTTATTATAAAATACAATTTGTTAAATGAAATTCAATACGGTTTACCTCACTCGTCATTTAATTTTCAATATCAACCAGAAGTAACTCCAATAGTATATAATTCAAACGATGTAAATTCTAAATTGACATATATTGATTGTTATGATGTTGTAACCCATCTATGTGATTGGGGAGGAACTACACACATTGCAGGTTCAAATTGTAGTACGACATATTATGGCACTATAAACGTTTGTGTTGAAAGAGAAGGAAGCTATCCTGGAGGCGGAGGTTATGGTGGTGGAACAGGTTCATCAACTTTAATTTCAACAACACCAGTTACAAATTATTACTACTACATAATAGATGCTCATGATCCTGAAAGTAATTATTTAGGTCTATCAAGTACACAAATAGCTTGGCTAAATACTCAAACAATTGAATTGAGAAAAAGTATAATAAGTTATTTTACACCATTATATGAAGGAGAATTAATTGCAAGTTGGGCAATTAATTTTTTCATGCAGCATCCAAATACCACTTGGGCTCAATTTAAGAGTTGGTTTTTAGGTGTTAGTGAAGGAAGTGATGGTGAATATGATGCACAATATTGGGAAAATCCAAACTTAACATTTCCTCCACAAAATCTCCCAAGTTGGAATGCATTTAATAGTTCTTTTCCAACAATTAATGGGGGTTATATGCCAGCACCTGAAGTTTATCAATTAGTAGGTGGACAATTGTATAATTCTCATTTAAATAATCCAAATGCATACAGTAATGCTTGTGCAATTAGAGTTTCAAGAGCATTAAATTACTCAGGTGTTACCATTCCTTTTATTTCAGGTCAAACAGAAACAGGGGCTGACAATAAAAATTATTTTTTGAATGCTAAAAATCTTAATGCATGGATGAGAAAAACTTTTGGTGTGCCAACTGGATCAAATCATTTAACTGGTCTTCAAGGAGGAACCAATGGTGAAAATTTCCCAACATTACTATCAAGTAAAAAGGGAATATATATTATGATAGCAAATTATCCAGGATTATTTGCAACAGGTCATGCAGATATAATCAATAATAGTCATTGTCCTGGGGAATGTTGGTTTAATCCAACTGGTGGAGTAAACTACATAGATATATGGGAACTTAATTAAAAAAACATGAAAAAAAGAATATTATTTATTTCTCTATTTATTATTTCTTGTAAATCAATAAATAACATTAACAAAGCAAAAGAGAACTGGATTAATGCTTATAAATCTACAGTATTTATAAGTTGTTTAAATCAATCATTTGGTGAAAAATTTGATACATTATTAAAAAGTGAACAATCTATTATGGCAAATTTTGAAGTATTGGAATATGCTAATACAAAAATTGCTGATAGTTTAGGTCGAAATTTTGCCTTAAAAATATTAACACCTCCAAAGAATAGTGATTTTTATGGTAAAAAAGTAATAATTAACAACTGCTTACACTTATATAGAAGTAAAGAACTTGATTCGATAGCAAATAGTGAATATGAAAAAATGTTAAAAAATCAATAATACAACCTACAACAATAATTTGTAGTATTAGTGGCTTTTCTTTTAAAACGAAAAACCGTAAAACCATTTTTTTATATTTTAATTTACAATTCAATAAATGAAATAATAGCTAATCTTACCTTATGGTTATGATACTAGTATAAAATTTCGTATATATATAAGTTAACAACAATATTTAACAACAACTCAATATGAACGAAAATAAGGAATTGGATATATTTGGAATAAAACCTATCGGAGACGCAATTAATACTTCTGTTACAAAATCTTTTGAAGGAATAGAAGGCTTTTTGAAAAGAGTATGTGCACCTGCATTAGAAGAAGTTGGACTTCTTTTGAAAGACCAAGTAAGACAATGGAGGCTTAATAATATATTACAAATATTACAAAAGGCTCAAGGAAAAGTGGAGTTCAGAGACGAACAGCTACAAATAAAAGCGCACCCGAGAGTCGCGCTTTCTATTATTGAAAATGGTTCATTGAGTGATAATGATGAAGTTCAAGAATTATGGGCAGGACTATTTGTTTCAGCATGTACATGTAAATCGTCAGCAAAAAGTGGACTGATTTAGTTCAAAACTAAGAGAGTGTTT
>NZ_CALFIG010000256.1 GCF_937876455.1 uncultured Flavobacterium sp. | reverse complement strand
TGATGTTGATTCCCTCTACAACTATTTCAATTTTTCCCGAATCAATCCCTTTTGCATAATCACCAATTAAAAAAATTCTTGTAACTTCTCCCATTCGTTCAACTACCCGTTCTACAATACTATCAATACCAATATGTTTTCGCACCAATTGTTGTAAAGTAGAAAATAACGGATGGGCTGTATTTGCACGATACATCACTTTTGATTCTGCTTCTTCCCTAACTATATAACCAGCCTCGCTAAGATTATTTAATTCTTTACGAATTGCATTAGTATTTTCATGCATTTCTTGTGCTAATCCACGTAAATATCCTGCATTAGTTGCATTAATAAAAAATTTAACTAATAGTCTAATTCTCGTTTTGGAGGTAATAAGTGTGTCTAACATTTGTATTCCGTGAATAACAAAAGTACTCATTTAATATTAACTTGCAAAAGATTTTTAACTTAACAAATACCAAGGTAAATGCATTTTTAATAAAACATCACACAAACGCATCAAAAAATACAAATTAATAAATTGCAAACTTTATGTTAGTGTTTTATTAATTCATTATAATAGAATATATTTGCACTATAGAACATGTTAAAACCCAACTCATGAATCGTTTCTTATTTGCATTATTTTTTATCTTCTATTCACTATTTTCTTTTAGTCAAGATTTTTTACAAGATAAAGATTTGAGCCAATTTAAGGCAAATCAATTTTCTGACGAACAATTAATTCAAATAAGTAAAGAGCTTAAAGCAAAACAAATGACTTTAGAACAAGTAGAGCCGCTTGTATTAGCTAAAGGAATGTCCATGAATGAATTCATAAAATTTAAAGCCCGAATACAAGCGCTTCCCCAAGCTTCAAATGAAGTAAAAAAAGACACTCCAGATAACGATATTAAAAAAAATGATGTTGTTGAATTAGCTAAAAAAAACACGGTAGTCTTTGGTTCTGAATTATTTACCACCAAGAGTTTATCTTTTGAACCTAATCAAAATATGCCGACGGCACCAAATTATATTCTAGGCCCTGGCGATCAAATAGAACTTGTTTTATATGGTGTACAACAGTTTAATCACACTAGTTATATATCTAAAAATGGAACTATCAATATTCCGAATGTAGGAGATGTTTTTATTAGCGGACTGACTTTTGAAGCCGCGAAATCTAAATTAAAAAAACAAATAAGCAGTATATATAGTACGCTTTCTTCAAATAGCAGTAAATTATCTGTCAGTGTTGCTAATTACAGAACCATATTAGTAACTATTATTGGTGCACAACAATCGGGAAATTATAGACTAAGCGCTATGAGCACAGTTTATAACGCTTTACATGTAGCTGGAGGGCCAAACGAAATTGGAAGTTATAGAAAAATTGAATTGATAAGAAATAATAAAGTTATTCGTCAAATAGATTTGTATCAATTTTTAACTAAGGGCAACCAAAGTGATAATATTTCATTAGAGGACAATGATATTGTACGTATTCCAAGTTATGATGCACGTGTTGTATTAGAAGGTGAAATAAAGCATCCCGGTATTTATGAATTGTTAGGAGGAGAAAGTTTAAAACAAATTATTTCCTATGCTTCTGGTTTTACTGAAAATGCTTATAAAAACAGAATCTTGGTAAAACAGAAGACAGCATCTGAATTAAAGGTTACAGATTTAAATGAACTTACTTTTGCAGGATATATACCAAAATCGGGAGATGTTATTAATGTAGATAAAATTTTAGACCGATATGAAAATAGGGTTCAAATAAAAGGTGCTGTATATAGACCGGGTGTATATAGTTTACTGCCAAATCAAATTTTAACAGTAAAAAAATTAATCGAAAAAGCTGATGGATTGAAAGAAAATGTTTATTTACAAAAAGCCTCTATAGTTAGACAAAAAGAAGATTTAACAAAAGAATACATTAGCATCAATTTACAAGCAGCTATAAATGAAAAACCAGAAGCTAATTTAGCATTACAAAAAGAAGATGTATTACTTATTTTTTACAACCAAGAATTATTAGATTCTTACAAAATAAGCATTGATGGTGAAGTTCGTTCCCCAGGAAGTTATGCACATGCAGCAGGAATGTCGTTATATGATTTATTATTAGAAGCTGAATATTTTACAGATAAAGCAGCAAGTAAAATTACCATTTACAGAAATAAAAAAGACCCAAATTTTAATCCAAATGATTTAGAAAAAATCGTTTCTTTTGATTTAAACGTTGACCCTAAAAATCCTGAAGTTGCAGAAAAATTTTTACTAGAGCCACTAGACCGTGTAGTAGTAAGGCGTATTGTTACTTATGAAACACCTGAAATGGTACAAATCACTGGTGAAGTATTATATCCTGGAAGTTATGCAATTATCAAAAAAGATGAAAGAATTATAGATTTTATAGCTCGAGCTGGAGGATTTACAGATGAAGCAGATTTGAATGCTTTAAAAATAATTAGAAAAAAAGCATTAAATTCTGATGAATTATCTAAAATTGAAAGCAAAAATAACATTGAAAATACAACAAATCAAACAGACTTAAACAAAAAAAATATAGAAATAACTAAAGAAGTAAGTATTCCAATAGAATGGAATAAACTACAAAAAAATAAAAATACATCTTCAAATATACTTCTGGAACCAAATGACAACATAATTATTCCTAAGAAAAAACAAACAGTTGTTGTATCTGGTAATGTAATGTTTGACACAGAAGTTCCTTATAAAAAAGGGAAAAGTTTAAAATATTATTTAAAAAATGCAGGAGGCACTTCGGACAAAGGTTGGTTAAAAAAAGTATATGTAGTTCATGCTAATGGATCCGCAAGTTCAAGTAGTTCTTTTTTAGGATTTAAAAGTTATCCAAAAATTCTTCCTGGAAGTAAAATAATTGTTCCAGAAAAACCAGAGAAAAGCAAAATGACAACAGGGGAAATAATTGGAATTTCAAGTATCTTAACTAGTTTAGCTGGAATATTATTAGCGGTTTTCAAATAAAAAAATATGGCAGAAAAAGAACTTACTTTAAAAGAAATACTCCTAGAAATAGGCGTTTGGAAAACCTATTTTTGGTCATTAAAAAAATTCATTTTATTATTTATAGGCATCGGATTTTTAGCAGGAATTGGATATAGTTTTTATAAAAAACCTATTTACAAAGCAACGCTTACATTTGCTTTAGAAGACGAAAAAGCTAATAGCAGTTTAAGCGGAGCATTGGGAATTGCAAGTCAATTTGGTGTTGACTTAGGAGGTGCAAAAGGCGGGGGAGCATTTTCAGGACCAAATTTATTAGAATTAATGAAGTCCCGCGTAATGGTAGAAAAAGCGTTGCTAGCTTCATTACCCTCTGATTCTAAAAAAACTTTAGCCGATTACTACATCGAACAAAATGGCTGGCGAGACAACTGGAATGAAGACAATAATAAAAAATTAAAAAAATGTACATTCCCTGTTGGCGCTGATAGAAAAAAATTCACACAAACACAAGATAGTATTTTAGGAATCATTCATAAAGCTTTAACAGAAAAAGCTTTAAACGTAGAACGTAAGGTTAAATTAACTACGATTATTAGTGTTGAATTTTCAAATACAGACGAATTATTCACAAAATACTTTACAGAAGCGCTGACTCAAAATGTATCCCAATTTTATATAGAAACTAGAAGCAAAAAAGCTCGAAAAAATTATGAAATTTTAAAAAGACAAACAGATTCTATTAGAGGGGAATTAGGATATGCTATTAAAGGTGTTGCTGTTAGTAATGATGCTGTTTTTGGTTTAAATCCTGCTATGAATGTAAAACGTGTACCAAGTGTTAATCGCCAAGTCGATGTTCAAGCAAATACAGCTATTTTAACTGAATTAGTTAAAAATTTAGAACTTGCCAAAGTAGATTTACGTAAAGAAACTCCTTTAATTCAAATTATTGACACTCCTATATTGCCATTGCCTGTTGAAAAAATTAACTTTTTAACAGGGGGAGGTATTGGTGCTTTTATATTTGGGTTTTTTGCAATTTTATACGTAGCTGCTAAAAAATACTGGCAAGACCTTTTGCTTTAATATATAATTTATTTATAAAAAAGGCTGAACCCGTGTTCAGCCTTTTTTATAAATAAATTATTTTCTTTTTTTAAAACTTAACCACTATTTCTGCACTATGCTTAATGTGATTATTTCCCAATTTGTTGTTGTCAAAAGCAAATTTACCTAATGTTTGTAAACGTAAACCAACTGATTTACTAAACCAAAAGTCCAATGCTAAACCTGTATTGAAAAATTGGTTGTTTTTACCATCTAACAAAGCTAGACCAGCTCCACCAACAACAGAAGCATCAAACCATTTTACATCCACTAAATGCTGATCAAAAGTATATTTTGCATTTGCATCTAAGGCCACGTATGTTAAATCTCTTGAGATAACAGTTCCGTTTTGCATAGTATTTGAATCATAAACATTCATAGAAAAAGTAGCACCAACAGTAAAGTTGTTTTGAAATTTTCTATCCAAACTAAAGGAAGAAATAAAAGGCATCATATTCCAATTATTAACACGGAAATACTGATTATCTTTTGTTGCTGTGTTATCAATTGCATTCACACCAAATCCAAAAGTCCATTTTTTTGCTTCTTGTGCTGAAGCAGTAAAAGCAATTAAGCTTACTAAAATAAAAAATATTTTTCTCATAAATAGGTTGTTTTATACTGCAAAATTACTACTATTTATTGAATAACACAACATATTTATGAACCTATAGCTTGATACACAAAGCCTATTTTTTCTAACTCCTCTTTATTGAGCAAATTTCTTCCATCAAATACAAATGCTGGTTTTAACATATTGTCATATATTTTTTGCCAATCGTAGGTTTTAAATTCATCCCATTCTGTTAATACGGCAATTGCATGGGCTTTTTCACAAGCTTGATACGGATTTTCAAATGTTTGAATCCCTTTTTGATTCATTTCTGCTGATCGTGTATCTAATGCATTTAAATCCTTTAAAATTTGACTTTCTTCTACTTTTGGGTCAAATACCGCAATACTTGCTTGTTCACTAATTAAATCATTAGCTATATAAATTGCTGCAGATTCTCGTGTATCATTAGTATCTTTTTTAAAAGCCCATCCTAAAAAAGCGATTTTTTTACCTGAAACGGTATTGTATAAGGTTTTAATAATGTTTTTTGCAAATCTTCTCTTTTGGTGATCATTCATGATAATCACTTGTTCCCAATAATTTGCCACCTCATGCAAACCATATGATTTAGCAATGTATACCAAATTAAGTATATCTTTTTGAAAACATGAACCTCCAAAACCTACAGAGGCTTTTAAAAATTTTGGTCCTATTCTGCTGTCTAATCCAATAGCTTTTGCCACTTCGTTTACATCAGCGCCAGTTTGCTCACATAATTCGCTCATCGCGTTTATAGACGAAACACGTTGGGCTAAAAAAGCATTTGCCGTTAATTTTGACAACTCAGAAGACCACACATTTGTAGTTAGAATTTTATCCTGTGGCACCCAATTTGCATAAATATCTGCTAAAGCTTGAATTGCTTTTTGACCTTCAGTCGTTGTATCTCCCCCTATCAAAACTCTATCCGGTTGAAATAAATCTGCTACTGCAGTACCTTCCGCTAAAAATTCAGGATTTGACAAGATTTGAAATTGTACGCCATTGCCTGTATTCGTTAAGATATCTTTGATTGCGCTCGCTGTTCTAACAGGTAATGTAGATTTTTCTACAACAATCTTATCGGATTTAGCTACGCGTGCGATTTGACGTGCACATAATTCAATATATTTTAAATCAGCCGCCATTCCTTTTCCTACTCCATAAGTCTTTGTTGGGGTATTTACGGAAATAAAAATCATTTCTGCTTCATCAATAGCTTGATCAACGGCTGTTGAAAAAAATAAATTTCTTCCTCTTGCTTCTTTAACTACGGCTGCTAATCCAGGCTCATACACGGGTAATTCATTTTCATCTTCACTATTCCATGAATTGATTCGTTCTTCATTTAAATCAACTACTGTTACTTTTATATGAGGGCATTTTTGTGCAATTACTGCCATAGTAGGTCCGCCTACATATCCTGCTCCAATACAACAAATGTTTTTTATCATGCTAGTTTTATCTTTTTAATATGAAATCCTACATGGATTTTAATGCGTTTTCAAATGGAATTCTTTGCATTAAACTTCTACCTAAGGTAACCTCATCAGCATATTCTAATTCGTCGCCAACAGAGATTCCTCTGGCTATTGTGGAAACTTTTATGTCACAATCTTTTATTTGTTTATAAATATAAAAGTTCGTGGTATCACCTTCCATAGTAGAACTTAATGCAAATATTAATTCTGTTACTTCATTATTTTTTACTTTGTTTACCAAAGGTATAATATTTAATTGCCCGGGGCCTATGCCTTCAATAGGTGAAATTTTACCGCCTAAAACATGGTATATACCTTTAAAAATACCTGTATTTTCAATAGCTAAAACATCTCTTACGTCTTCCACTACACAAACAAGCTGTGTATCTCGATTTGGATTGGCACAAATGTCGCATATCGCCACATCAGAAATATTGTAACACTTTTGACAATATACAATGTCATTTCTCATTTTAGTCAATACTTCGCTTAAAATAGCCGTTTGTTCTTTGGGCTGCTTTAACAAATGTAACACCAATCGAAGTGCTGTTCTTTTACCTATACCCGGCAAAAGAGCAACTTCATTTACGGCATTTTGCAATAACTTAGATGAAAATTCCATTGGACAAATGTAGTAAAAATTATAGCAAAATTAAACTTACCCTAAATATTGCTTTCGGGTTGCTTTTAGCTCATTAATTCCTTGTAGAACTATAATTTATAAAATTTACTAGAGCATTTCTTTTATTATTTTATTTTTGTAAAACTAAAAACAACGTTATGAAGCCACTTACTATTCTGCTTTTTTTCTTATCCTATTTCATTGTATTATTTGGAATTTCATATTTTATGAACAAAAAATCAGGAAGCAGCAATGATACATTTTTCAAGGCAAATAGTAAATCGCCTTGGTATTTAGTTGCATTTGGGATGATAGGTACAGCGCTTTCTGGTGTCACCTTTATCTCAGTTCCTGGAGAAGTAGGTGCTGAAGCAGGGCAACAATTTAAATATTTTCAATTTGTTTTAGGAAACGCTATTGGCTTTATTGTCGTAGCTACGGTTTTATTACCGCTTTATTATAAGATGAATTTGACTTCAATTTATGGATATATTGAAAAAAGACTAGGTTATTATAGTTATAAAACAGCTTCTTTCATTTTTTTGTTGAGTAGAACCATTGGCTCTGCTTTCAGACTTTACTTAGTAGTTATTGTGTTACAACATTTTGTGTTTGATTATTTTTCTATACCTTTTGCTTTTACTGTTTTATTGAGCTTAGGACTCATATTTGCCTACACTTACAAAGGAGGATTAAAAACGATTATTATTACAGATACGCTACAAACGTTTTTCTTAGTAGGTTCTGTTTTTTTTACCATCTATTTTATTTGCAACAACCTTAATTTAGGGGTAATTGATGCTTTTGAAACCGTAAAAAACAGTCAGTACTCAAAAATATTTTTCTTTGATGATTTTGTAACCAATAAATTTCATTTTGTAAAACAAGTACTTGGAGGTATGTTTGTTACCATAACTATGGTGGGTTTAGACCAAGATTTAATGCAGAAAAATTTGAGTTGTAAAAACATACATGAAGCACAAAAAAACATGTTTACTTTCACTGGAATTTTTGTACTAATTAATCTATTTTTCTTGAGTGTTGGTGCCTTATTATACATATATGCGGATAAATATGGAATAGCCATTCCTAACGAGCTTGTCAATGGCAAATCAATTGTACGTACAGATTATTTATTCCCGGAGATTGCATTTAATCATTTTTCCATCCTACCCGCAGTAGTATTTTTATTAGGTTTAACTGCAGCTACATTTGCTACAACAGACTCTGCCTTAACTGCATTGACGACTTCTTTTTGTATTGATTTTTTAGGAATGGAGAAGAAAGAAGAAACAACTAATACTGTTCGAACAAGGCATTTTGTTCATTTAGGGTTTTCTTTTGCTATGTTTTTAGTTATCTTACTTTTTAAATCTATAAATGATCAATCTGTAGTGACTATGATATTCATTTTGGCAAGTTATACCTATGGTCCACTTTTGGGCTTATTTGCTTTTGGATTACTTATCAAGAAAAGAGGTGTTCAAGATAAATTAGTGCCTTATATCTGTTTGCTCTCTCCTTTAGTAACTTTTATAATTAGTAAAAATTCCTCGCTTTTGTTTGATAATTATGTATTTGATAACGAATTGATTATTTTGAACGGAGGAATTACCTTTTTAGGTCTTTTGGCGATACAAACGAAAAAAGAAATTAGTATTGATTAGTTGCTAATAAAACTAAGGTGCATGCTACTTCATGCGCTATACCATTAGCCGCTAAAATTGTATAAAAATCCGGGTTTTCTGTCCCGGGATTAAAAATTACACGTCTCGGTTTCAAACTGATAATATAGTCATAATATGCTTCTTGTACCTTAGGATTAATATACAGTGTAACCGTATCAATACCTTGAAAAGGAACTTTGTTTGTTTCAATTTTTACATCAACAGCCATCCCTTCTTTTGCTCCAATTGCTACAACTTGATGATTTTTTCCAATTAAATTATGAATTGCTTTATAGGCATATCTTTCTTTATTTGTAGTAGCCCCAATAACTAATGTTTTCATTTATATAGCTCTTAAAAATTAACTCATTAAAGTTAACAATTCTTTTTATATTTACGATAGGTTAATCTTAATATAAATGTTATATTTGAAATTCAAGTTACTTTTACAACAAAAACTATGGATGTATTTATTTACTTAGTAGCGGCACTTTTTTCGGTATTAAATCCTATAGGCACCATACCCATTTTTGTAGGACTTACACAAGACTACACTAAAAATGAGCGCGCCAAAGTTTCACTTACCACTTCTATTAATGTGGCTGTCATTCTGTTGATTTCGTTTTTAGTGGGACAATATGTTTTAACTTTTTTTGGCATTACTATTACTGCGCTACGAATCGCAGGAGGTATCATTATTACCAATTCGGGCTTTAGTCTATTAAATGGAAATTTCAGTAAAAACAAAGGAATTAATAAGCAGGTTGAACGTGAAGTGCAAACAAGACAACACATCGCCTTAACTCCTCTAGCCATGCCTATGCTTGCAGGACCAGGCTCCATATCACTACTCATTGCCTATTACCAAGACCATCAATCTACACACGAAATTTTATTTTCTTGTTTAGCTATTGTGGCGGTAGCTTTTGCTATTTACTTGATATTGAGAAGTGGCCATTATTTAGCTAAAATTTTAGGCAGTTCAGGTATTGTGGCTATTTCTAGAATTATTGGTTTTTTAACTATCGCTATTGGTATTCAATATATTATAAGTGCTCTATTGAGTATTATTAGAGGAATTTAAGCGGAGTTACGATTTACGAATTTAGAATTAAGAGTTGAAAACGTGCTAATGAATGGCTTCTCGATTCGCTGAGCTACTCGAAGGGACGGATTCGGAGTTACGAAATTAGAATTACGAAGAGAACTTTGTGAACCTTTATGATTTTCTGTGACATAGCTTTCCCAAATTTACGATTTACAATTTGGGTTTTTCGCCCCGAAACGAAGCCGAACGGAGCGAAGCTAATTTGGACTTCCTTACAAATATTATCCTACTTTTGGTAAAAAAACTTCTGCCATCATACATCGCGCACTTCCACCACCACAAGCTTCAATACAATCTAAACTTGTATGAAGTATTTCGGTATGCTTTTCAATTTTAGCAAGTTGCTCTTTTGTAAGCGAATGATAAGCTGAATCACTCATTACTAGATAGCGTTTGTCATTTTTACCTCTAACTTGCAACATATTTCCAGCGAAGTTATTTACTTGATCCTCTGTAATAAAAATAAGTTCTTTACCGTCTGATTTTAAATTTTCTAAAACCATTTTTCGTTCTTGCTTATCATCAATACAATCTGCACAGATTACTGCAAAAGTTTCGGCTATACACATCATTACATTTGTGTGATAAATATGTTTTCTTTCTCCATTAACCGTTTGAAATGCCTCAAAAATCACAGGACTCATGTCAAAATCTTCACAAAATTCAATAAATAATTCCTCATCTGCACGAGGTGATAAGGCACAATATGCTTTATTAAACTCTCTATCTAAAAGAATACTTCCTGTTCCTTCTAAAAACACATTATCTTCTTCGGCAGAAGTGTAATCCATGACTTCCGTTATTTCAAATCCAGCTTCTTCAAGAATATCTAATACATCTTCTCGCCTTTCTAATCTTCTATTCTCGGCAAACATAGGATACAAAACCACATCTCCTGTTTCGTGGAATGAAATCCAATTATTCGGAAACACACTGTCTGGCGTATCGGGTTGCTTTGTGTCTTGAATAACAATGACATTCACACCGACATTTTTTAATTTTTCGACAAAATGATCAAACTCCTGTTGTGCTTTAAAATTAACTGTTTCGGGGGTTAAATCATTAAGTACTTTTTGATAATAATTATTTACTGCGGTTTGTTCGTTCATCCTAAATGCTACGGGACGAATCATAACTATTGTATTTGTTGTTTGTCTCATGTTATTTATTGTTTGAAGTTTCAGGTTTTATCACTTGAAACGTTAAACTTGAAATAAAATTTTTAATCTCTAATTAAAGGCAACGTTGAACAACGAAGTAATCCTTCTTGTTTTGAAATTTCAGCATAGGGTATTTCTTCCACTGTGAAGCCTTTTTTTCTAAGCCAATTATTTAATCTGGTGAAATTTTTCTCAGAAACTACCACATCTGGCGCAATTGAGAATACATTTGAATTCATATGATACATTTCTTCTCGTTCAATGTGAAATAAATTCTCCTTTCCAAACAACTTCACTAAATACATATAATCTGCTTCTTCTCTAAAACCACTTTTATAAATTATTCCTTTGTCTTTTCCTACGGGCTGAAAACAACAATCTAAGTGTAAGGCATTGTCTCTAGGTTCTATTTTAGATTTTACTAAATCAAACTCTTTGACAATTTTAGTTGGAAAAAGTTGTTTGATATAATTTACACCTGCTAAATTCGTCCTAGCCGTTATGTACTCTTTGTAATCTGATCCTTTATAGGTTCCAATAAAAACATGATTATTCCACAACATCACATCTCCTCCTTCAATATGAACTTCTTCTGGTGGCCTAACCACTTTTTTAGGATTCATTTGATCTATAATATATTGAATGGCGTCTAATTCCCTTTCTCTATCGGGTAAAATATTTGCTTTTATAAAAACATCATCAATGACAAACCCAATATCTCTTGTGAAAATTTGATTGTAATTTGGAATTATTTCTGGTCTATATACTTTGACATCATACTTCTGAAATACATGATCAAAGGCTTCCATTTCTGCAATCATGTCAGCCTCTAAAGGATATGTACCCGCCTTTATGTGTTCTAATGATTTTGGATCATATGCTTCTTCTACTGTAGGTGTGGGTCCATTATTTTCAGCTGTACCTAATACAACTGCTTTAAGCCTTGACGTTTCGTCTTGTATATTTAATTGTAACATCATTGTGTATTTTCACAAATATAAGAATTGGTTTAGTATAAGCCAATAA
>NZ_CALFIG010000255.1 GCF_937876455.1 uncultured Flavobacterium sp. | reverse complement strand
AAATAGGACTTACAACCTGACCCGAGGCGAAGCCGAACAGAGCGAAGCTAAACTTGAAACATAAAACTTTAAACCTGAAACAAAAATAATGAAAATGAAAAACTGGATTCAAGCGGCACGATTGCGAACATTGCCTCTTTCAATATCTGGAATTATTGTTGGTAGCGCTTATGCGTATTACCAAAATCAATTTGACTGGAACATTTTTGTTTTAGCAATAGCGACTACATTATCCTTTCAAATTTTATCCAATTTTGCAAATGATTATGGCGATGGGATAAAGGGTACTGATGAAAATAGAATAGGCGAAAAGCGCTTAGTGGCTTCTGGAGAAGTTTCGGCTTTACAAATGAAAAAAGCAGTTCAAATTATGGGTATAGTGTCATTCGTTTTTGCTTTGGCACTCATTTATATTTCTTTTGGTAAAGCTAATTTTTTATATTCATTAGTGTTTTTACTTCTTGGAATTGCTTCAATTGTAGCGGCTATAAAATACACAGTGGGTAAAAAAGCCTATGGTTATAGTGGATTTGGAGATGTTTTTGTGTTTGTCTTTTTTGGCTTAGTCGCTGTTTTAGGAAGTAATTTTTTATATACCAAAACAGTAGATTGGAAATTAACGTTACCCGCAGTTTCTATTGGGTTACTTGCCACAGCGGTACTCAACTTAAATAACATGCGCGATATTGAAAACGATAAAAAAGCAGGTAAAAATACGTTGGTGGTTAAAATGGGATTAAAATGGGCAAAGAATTACCATCATTTTTTAATTGTATTTCCATTTGTTTGTTTATTCATTTTTTCAATTTCAATTCATTTGAAGCATTCATTTACAATCATTTTATTTGTATTATTATTTCACTTGAAAAAAGTTAGAGAATCAAATAAATATGAAGATTTCGAACCCGAACTCAAAAAAGTTGCCTTAAGTACTTTTGCATTAAGTATTTTATTTTGGATAACTTTAATCTTTCTTAACTAATCACTTTTTGCTAAAATAAAAACTATGAAAATAACATTTTACGGACACGCCTGTGTTGGAATTCAAGTAAACGGCGTACATATTTTAGTTGATCCCTTTATTACAGGTAATCCTAAAGCGGCGCATATCGATAGTAATGCCTTAGATGCCGATTATATTTTGGTTACCCATGCGCATCAAGATCATATTTTAGATGTTGAAGCCATTGCAAAACGCACAGATGCAGTTATCGTTTCAAATTATGAAATTGCCTCTTATTTTGGTAACAAAGGATTAAATTACCATCCAATGAATCATGGTGGTAGTTGTGATTTCAATTTTGGTACAGTAAAATATGTCAATGCTATTCATACATCTTCTTTTCCTGATGGAAGTTATGGCGGGCAACCTGGTGGTTTTGTAATTGAAGGCGAACATAAAAACATTTATATAGCAGGTGATACCGCGCTAACAATGGATATGAAATTAATTCCATTACTTACGCAATTGGATTTAGCTATTTTGCCAATTGGAAATAATTTTACAATGGGTGTAGAAGATGCCATTCTTGCTTCTGATTTTGTAGAATGTGATAAAGTTTTAGGCTATCATTACGATACGTTTGGGTACATTGAAATTAATCATGAAGAAGCCAAACGTAAGTTCTTTGAAAAAGGAAAAGATTTAATGCTATTAGCAATTGGTGAAAGCATTGATTTATAACTATTGGTACCAAATTTGCTATTATACATTAAAACCATTCACATGATTCATAAAATACTTACGCTATTAGTATTGAGTACTACTTTTTCCTTTGCCCAACAAGATGGATTTTGGGATAAAGAACGCGCGTTTACAAAAGAAATTAAACTTAGCTCAGGAAATAGGGTAGTTGTTAAAATTGACGATTTACCCGAAGGTGCGTCAGAATTTGTGTACCGCATAAGTTTGATTGATGAAAATAGTAAAATAACCAATAGTTTAGCCTCTGTTTTAAAAATGATTCCCGATCCCACAGGAATAAGCCAAGGAACAGCAGGTGCAATTACGTTAACCAATTCTTTTTCTGGTGATGATACGTGTTTGTTTGGTATTTTCACCTCTGAAAAAAGCAGCAATCAATTTTTAGTCGATGGTAAGTTAGATAAAGCTTGTTATGCTATTAAAGAGCCCGTTAACAAAGACAGTAAGGTAATTTCAATTAAAAACACAAAATGTTTTGAAAACGCTCCCTTTATTTGGTTTGCTTTTGAAAATAAAAATTGGGTATTATCAACTAAAATTGTTTTAGAGGTTGTGGCATGGGTTGATGTTAAAGCAAGTCGGGGTTGGAATTTAGAAACAAAAAAAGAACTAATTTCAATTGGAAAAAAACTAGAATGGTACAAAAAATCGCCAAATCAAGATGTTTTTTTAGCACAATTCATTACGATTTTTATAGAAAAATATAAATTTTCAGAATTACAACAATTACTACCAGTTGAAAAAACAAAAGCAATAAAGGAAGTTCAGGAAATTGCTTTAAAGAAATCGAATCAATATGAAAATTATTTGAATACCATTCGAGTAGATGCAGCTAAGTTGTACAATGAGAATAAAGTAGATAAAGCGATTTCAAAAATTCAGGATGAAATTATTTTTAATAAAGCTGCTACTGCTGTCGATTATGGTTTATTGGGGCATTTTTATTTGTTTTCAAAACAATTTACTAAAGCAGAAGAAAATCTTAATAAAGCGATAGCCTTAGATAAAACAGATTTAACACATCAGTTACATTTAGCGCATGTGTATCTGTTTACAGATCGTGTTTCGGAGGCAAAAGACATACATAATCAATTTAAAACACAGAATATTACCTCACAAGTAAGTTGGGTAAATCAAACTAAATCTGATTTTTCTGAATTTGAAAAGAAAGGTTTTCCAACGGCTAATTTTAAAAAAATAATGCGAATTCTGGAATAAGTTTCAATAATTGACGCATTGTCTAATTGATAATATGAAAGCAACCTACAAAAAACACATTTTACAGTTTAAAAGACCAAGTGGCACCTCGCGCGGTGTAATGACTGAAAAAGAAACATGGTTTTTAATTCTTGAGGCGAATGGCAAGCAAGGAATAGGTGAGTGTGGTTTGTTACGTGGCTTGTCAATTGATGATCGGCCAGATTATGAAGAAAAACTGCAATGGGTTTGCGACACTATTCATTTAGGTAAAGAAAAATTGTGGGAAGAATTAAAAGCGTTTCCTTCGATTCAATTTGGGTTAGAAATGGCTTTCTTGTCATTAGAAAGCGAAACGCCTTATCTGTTATTTCCTTCTGATTTTACAAAGGGAAAAAAATCAATTCCTATTAACGGACTCGTTTGGATGGGAACGCCTGAGTTTATGAAGGCGCAAATAGAAGAAAAATTAGCACAAGGATTTAGTTGTATTAAATTAAAAATTGGTGCTATTGATTTTAAACAGGAACTCGATTTATTGGCTTTTATTCGTTCGCATTTTGATGCAAATACGATAGAATTACGTGTAGATGCAAACGGTGCTTTTACTGAAAGTGAAGCGTTACATAAACTGAATCAATTAGCTGTATATAAATTGCATAGCATAGAGCAACCTATTCAAAAAGGACAAGAAAAAGCAATGGCTAGTTTATGCAAACAAACTCCTTTTCCTATTGCGTTAGATGAAGAATTGATAGGTGTTTTTGATTATGAAGACAAAGCTAAGTTGTTAGACGAAATACAGCCCCATTATATTATTTTAAAACCGAGTTTGATAGGCGGTATAAAAGGAAGTTTAGAATGGATAACACTAGCTGAAGAACGAAACATAGGGTGGTGGATTACTTCTGCGCTGGAAAGTAATATTGGGCTCAATGCGATTGCACAATTTACATTTACCTTGAACAGCTTAATGCCTCAAGGTTTAGGAACAGGTGGATTGTACACGAATAATTTTGACTGTCCTTTGCAAATTGAAAAGGGAACACTCCTTTACAATACGAAACAAAATTGGGAAGTAGTGTTGTAAGGTTGTTTTATGCAATGCTAAAGATTTTGAACCAATTTATTTGTTTATTTTAGGCTATGAAGTTGCAAACTTTGCAAAGTTGGGTTACTGCGTTTTGTGTCTTTTTTTGTATTTTGTCGATAAAATATCAGCCAACTTGCTTTTTGCCAAACGCTTGTTAGCTAAAGCTGTTTTATTTTGTTTCTGTTTCTGTTTCTGTTTCTGTTTCTGTTTCTGTTTCATCATTTTTATCTTTACCATTCAAACCGACAACTCGATCTAAATTTCTCTCAATATTATTAGTAGCTTGTTCTAATTTTTTTTCTGATTTTTTTTCTAAAATATCAATAAGTTTATTTAATCCAGGAATTTTGTCTAATTTAGAAATAGTTTTTTCTAATTTATTGGAATTTTCTAATAGTTCCATTATAGGATGATCAGAAGTGTTATAATCTGAAATTAATTTACCAGGATTTTCTGAATACACCTGTAAAAAATCTTGAAGTAGTTTAATTTTTAATTCTTTTGAAATATTATCTTCTTCAAGATTGTGAATTTGTTTTGATAAACCTTCATATGTTTTACTCAATACTTCTTTATGAGTATATTCTTCAATTAGTCTTTTTGATAAATTTAATTTTTTATTAGATGAAATTGATAACCATAAAACGGGAATATACAAAGGTAAAATGGCAATTACAATTTTTGGAATTCTATTTACAACTACATCTAAGGTATCATCACTCAACAAAGTATAAACACTAATAATAAATGGAATTAAAGAAACCGCAATCATACCTCCGATACCATAACTAAATTGCTTTTTATGCTTATCATATGAGATATCTTCAATATTTTTCTTTTCTGAAAACGCATACGAGAGACCAGCAGTAACAGCATTTGGCAATAATCCTTCAATTTTTTCGTTGAGTTTTGAATATTTATCTTCCCAATCTTCTATCTGTTTGACAATTTTGTCACTATTAACCTTTAAAAGATTATTTACATTTTCGTTTGTATTATTTTCTAGTTTTTCAAAATTTGATTTGAAAGTTGTTGTCCGTTCTTCTAATCCATTTAAAGATTTCTCCAAATCTTGCTTTAATCCATTTACTTCTATAATTTCATTAGTTGTTTCATCTTCTTCTTTATAACCTAGAATTTCATTATATAGTGTTTCTAATTCTACCTTTCGACTTGTAATGGACTTAATTAATTGGGATGATTTACTTTCATTTTCTTTGATTTTATTTATTGATGTTTCAAGTTCAATTATTTCACTATCTAAATCAGGGTGATTTGTAATTGTTTCTTCAAATTGATTTATTTGATGAATTATATTATCTATTCTTTCTTTTAAAGTAGAAATAGTTTCTGTTAGTTCTTCGTTTTCAATATTAAATTCTTCAAATGAAGCGCTAATTTTGACTTTTATAGACTCTATTTCGTTTTTAATCGTAATTACATGCTTCTGTAATTCAATAGTGTTTTTATAGATAACCTTAACTTCATCTAATGTTTCACCAGTTCTATTTTTGAATTCTGATGCTTTTTTTGAAGATTGTTGAGCTATTTTTTCGTACTCGGGACTTCTTTTAGTTGACTCAATTAAATCAGCTTTTAATTGCGAAATTGCAGATATGTTTTGAGAATGTGATGAAATTAATTTTTGTTGCGATTTGTCAAGTTCTTTGATTTTAGCAATTAATTCTTTATTGTTGTCAAAAAATCCCATTTGAATTTAAGTGTTATGTTTTACAATTGTAGCTAACGTTACCACGCAAGGCATAGTGAGGCATTTTGGAAAACTAAATTTTCTGCCAGCACGAATTTACAATAGAATTACTGCTGTTGAACCTTATACAAATGTTTCATAGAAGCACGAAACCCCCGCTTTAGCAAAACCCCTGTTAGCAGCAGTTTTTATTCCTGTCATAGTTTAACAAGGATAAAAACTCTTTGTCGCTTTTCCTTTTGTTGCAACCATAAAGTCAGCGTCCTTTAGAGTTTTCTCTATTAATGCTTTGTTCATTGGAATGTGAATTGTCGGCACTTTGTGCATAGAATTTCTGAATATTGGTAGTTTATCCCAAAGATTTTTTATTTGCTGTTTGATTGTTTTTGAATCGCAATTTATTATGTCGATCTTTTCAGAAAATTCGGGATAAACAACAATTACAGGTAAACCTTTAGTATTTATACCGTAATCAATTTCTTCTCTTAAAGCTTTAGAATTTGCGGTTATTGAACTCAAGAACAAAATTATATTTTTTGATTTACTCAACCTGTCACGCAGTCTTGGTTTTAATGTACTTTCCCAATCGCTGTCGTCACGGACATTATAATTTTTGTCGTGTGAATCAACAAATGGAAATGAAGTATCACTCCCTTTCCACATTCTAAGGGTTCTGTAATAAACGAAATCTTTTGCTGTGTTAGCTCCTAAGTTTGTTTCGCTAAAT
The DNA here is from genome assembly GCF_937876455.1 of uncultured Flavobacterium sp. Lineage (GTDB taxonomy): Bacteria > Bacteroidota > Bacteroidia > Flavobacteriales > Flavobacteriaceae > Flavobacterium. The sequence goes on along the minus strand of NZ_CALFIG010000255.1, from coordinate 1,401 downwards.
GGCGTTTTAACATAAAACGCACAATAGTTACCTGTTCTATTTGCCATAATTTCTTATTTTTATTCCCAATTATTTTTAATTATTTCCAAATCAATTTTATCAAAAACATCTTCTGTTAAGACTATTCTGATTTTTGAACTTAAGTCTCTTTCCTTTACTGCTTTTAATAAAGAAATCAGTGTTAACTGTAAAAGTTGACTTGGTGGTAATCCAATTCTTGATAGACCATTTCCTATTAGCGGTAAATTGACATCAATTCCATTTCCTTCTATTCGCACCTTATTCCAGAGTCCGTCAAGTGATTTTAACATAAGTGAAGGTGTGCAAAAAGCGTTGCAATCAATGTCTGTGTTACTTAAAGCGAAAACAAAATAAAGTGATTGATCGTGTGAAATAGTTATTGTAGTCCCTAAATCGTATTTCAAAGTTTTTCCATCTGTCCGTTTAAAAGTTCCAATTTCTTGTCTTGCCAACTGTGTATTTACAGCATTATCAAATATGTCTGTATGTCCACCAAGAATTGAACTAATAAAAAATCCTTGTAAACTTTTTTGTGAAACGGGTTTACCGATTTTACTGTCAAAATATTCGCTTGCTGAAATTACCTTATGTCCATTGGTTTTAAATAAGTCACCAAAAATTATTTCAACTTTTGTGTTTGTGTTGGTCAAACCAAACTCTACTTTCTTTTTGGGATAAACGACAACTAAGGCAATTATAAAACTTGCAAGAATGTAACCTATTAGGAAACAACAATTGTAACCTTCTGCCTTAAAATCAAGAATCGCAAAAATCGGTTCTAGTACTGTCCATAAGGTTACGTTACCAAAGGCAATGGCTAGTAAAAATCTTTTGGGATGTCTTTTTATGCCAGTAAATATTTTTGTCATTTTTGTCGGTCTTCTAAATTTGCTGCTAACTTGTTAATATACTCAGTTTTTGCTGTTTAGTTGAGCAAAGCCAATTGTTTTGGGTAGCTATACTCAATTATCATTATGTATTTTTAAACCCAAACGTTAGTGTATTTAATGAAATTTGTTAGCATACTACTTTAACTTGCGTTTTGGTTAAACCTTATTGGAACAAATGTAGAAATAATAAATTTGTAATACAATACGCATAAAAATGTGTTATTTTGAGTGATTTACAAATTAGGAGTTGGGAGTGGTAATTACGATTTGGGAATTATGAATTACGAATTACGACCCGAGACGAAGTCGAACGGAGCCAAGCTATTTGGGATGTGAGAATTTGAAGATTGTTTTATACTGTGAGCTGACTTCTCGATACGCTACGCACTCGAAGTGACTAGGAATTGACTTCGTGCTACTTTGTGGTATAGCTATAAGGTAATGGGTAATGGGTAATGGGTAATGGGTAATGGGTAATGGGTAATGGGTA